>JAGGXT010000048.1 GCA_021162905.1 Candidatus Odinarchaeota archaeon
CTTTATTATTATATCTGCATATTCTATAAAAAGACCGGTTTCTAAAATTCCAGGAATACTTTTTAAAAAAAGATCTAAATCTCGAAGATTTGTCTTCTTTAGGAAATCTTCAGAAGGTCTAAAATCAATAATTAAATTACCATTATCGGTAATTATCGGACCAACTTTATTTTTTGCATATCTAATTTCAGCATATCCGAAATTTGAGAGTTTTTTTAATACAAATTTTGCCGCAAAGGGCAAAACTTCTAGTGGGATTAAACTCTTAGAGCACAGTCTATCGGTAAATTTCGTATAATCCGCAATAATGATATACTTTTTTGAATTATAAGCAATTATTTTTTCCCTTAAAAGAGCAGCCCCCCCACCTTTGATTATATTAAAATTATTATCTATTTCATCAGCGCCGTCAATTGTAACATCTATGTTTATTTTCTCCCAAGTATCTCTAATTGGAATTTCCAAATCGCTAAGTATTTCAAGCACCTGATAAGATGTTGGAATTACATTAATATTCTTTAAAACTCCAGTGTTTATAACATTTGCAAGTTTTTTAACAAATATTTCTACAGTGCTTCCACTTCCTATTCCCAGAGTCTGCCCACTTTTAATAAATTTTAGTGCACCTAAGGCTGCATATTCTTTTGCCTTTTGTATTTTTTTATCCATAATATAAATCCTCTCTCATTAAATGATTAATTAATATTACATGACTGCCATATATAGTTTCTTTCCCTCAGCGATAGATTTAGCTAAATTTTTCCCCTCTTTTGTTCTTCTTCTAATTTTAATTAACCCTTTCTTCCCAATAATTGCTGAGAAAAGAGGTTGATCATCTGCTAGTATTATAACCTTTGTATTTTCATATGCTATAGGTGCTGTTAAGATTATATGAGTTCTTGTAGTTTTATAATGTAATGGAATTTTTTCTCCTTCTTCTCCCTCTATAAAATCTATTTTCTCTTTTTCTCTCAAAGGTCTTACAGTTAAGCTAATTCCAAACTTTTTTTCTAGTTTTTCTATGGTTTTTCCCTTTTTTCCGATAAGTTTAGGGATTATTTCTTCTGAGACTTCTAAAATAGCGTGAGTGTCACTTACCATTTTAACTCTTATATTAAAATTAGGATATGCTTTTTCTAAATATTCTCTTATATATTTCTCGGCTAGAGCTATTGCTGGACATTTTCTCTTAACTTCTTTCACCGGCGCTACAACAACCTCTTCTCCAAATGTATATATCTCATATTCCAGCTCTCCTGTTTCAAAATCTCTAACTTCCACTACAGGTCTAGCTAAATCCTCATCAGTCATTCCCGTAGGTACCTTCACTTTCAATTCTAACGAATATACTTTATCCACCGTACCCGCCTTGATGAAAATGACAGTATCTATAACATGACTTAGCTGACCGAGTTCTACTTTTCCTATAAATCTGTGTATAGCATCAATCGCACTAGATGCATGAACTACTCCTACCATTCCAACGCCACCAAATCTCAAGTCGGTGAAAACATCAAAATCTACTGGTAAACGCATTTCGTCAAATATTGTATAATCGGGTCTAACAAGAAGTAGAACGCTTGCAGTCTTTCTCAAATCACCAGCTAATGCTGTATATTGGGTAACCTCAGGCTTAACTTGCAAATCTCTTGGTTTCTCAATGGTTTTTACAATGTTTCCTTGTTCTTGATAGAAATCTGCTAGTGCTTGAGCGAACGTTGTTTTTCCAGCTCCTGGGGGTCCTGCGATTAGTATTCCTTCTGCTCTGGATTTAAGTCTCTCAACCAATCTTTCTGATAGGTTGTAATCTTCCAATCTAATTTTTGTTATTGGTCTTACTGCCGTTATTTCTACTCTTTCAGAAAAAGGTGGTCTGCAAATAGCGATTCTATATCTCCCCATTTGTATTACAACAGCCCCAGGTTCATCTATTTCTATTAGAGCTCTTTCATCGCTTTTTGCTTTTTCAATTATCGAAAGTGCTAACGAGTTCACATCCTCACGAGTAAGCGGGCTATCACCTAATTTTACTAGTTTCCAATGTCCAGGCTTTCCTTTTTTAGCGAGCGGTATTACATCTTCCTTAAGATGGACAGACATTGTTTTTTCATCAAAAAAATCTTCTAAAATAATTCTTGCCCCTTTTTTATATTCCTGTAAAAGTTTAACTGGTATATCCATAATACGTGCGATTGTTGCTTGTATTACATCGGCAGTAACTAATATTGCGTTTTGTTCTAATGCCG
Organism: Candidatus Odinarchaeota archaeon; assembly: GCA_021162905.1. The sequence goes on from JAGGXT010000048.1 coordinate 2,247, forward strand.
CTTCCCTTATTAAATTGTCAAGTTCGCCGCCTTTACTTAATTTAATCTCCTCTAAGGTAGGTCTTCTTCCGACAAACTTTAACTCTTTTATTATTCCTTTTTCTTTGTATTCTTTCATTTTTTCTAGTTCTTTTAATCCAGCATATCCCACGTCTTTCTTTATGTTAGCTTGATATTCTATCTCAGCAACAACAACCTTCGGTACAACAATTTCGATTTTTTTATCCTTTAATGATTCATCAGAAAATATTTTTTCCCAAAACCCATTAATAATTACACTTGTGTCCAATACTATTTTAACCGAGCTTGCGTTGCTGTTATTCTCTCTCATTTTCAAAACCCCTTTGTTTTATTTTTGTAGTGATATATGTGGCTAAGTTTGATATTTTGACTTCCTCTTGTTCTCTCTTTTTCATGTCTCGTACAATTACAGAATTTTGCTCTATCTCTTTTTTGCCAACTATAATTACTATAGGAATCCCATATTTATTTGCATATTCTAAATTTCTTTTTAATTGCCTACCCTTTAAA
>JAGGXT010000237.1 GCA_021162905.1 Candidatus Odinarchaeota archaeon
ATAAACTAATTAAATTTATGGAGGAAAATAGGGATTACCATCCCTTAGCTTACGTAGCTACCTTCCTAATTATAAGTAGAGACTACGTTAAGTACGCTGACATAGAAGAGCTTCTTTTCATAAAGTACGCTGCAAAACAAATTTTAAAGGAAATCAAAAAAGTTTTGAAGCGAAAGAAAACAAAACAACACATCTAAAACAAATACCACAAACTTCACTTATTGAAATTTGTAGTATCTAGGATTATGTTAGCGGACAGCGGAAAAGGGGCAATAAGTTATCGCCATTTAACCTAGTAAAGCTGCTAGTTTCTTAATGTTTCCAGATTTGGCTTTTCTCGGTCTTTTATAGTACGGTCTTTCATAGTATTCTCTTTTAAATCCCCACTCAATAAATCGTAATGTAAGTTGAAACACTTCTTCGTAGTTTGGTACAATTTCTCCTCTCTTAGTTTTCTCCTCAAGTTTACGTAAATAATGCTGTAGCGCCTCTCTAATAATCTCTATTTCTTTATCTGAAAGTCTAACTCTATGGATCTTTCCCATTTTTATCACCAATGTATACAAATGACATGTTATATATAGGTACCTATAACATCTTGTATAAAGGTACCTATAAAAATTCTATATGAGTTACGTAGGTTGCGTAGCTTAAAATCTAGGTTTTATTGTTGTTCTATAGGTGTAGAATACGTAAACCCTAAAATTTCTGGGGATTCGGTTGTTTCTCATCGTCACCATCAGATAGACAATTTATATTTTTGTCGGCTTATTTATCGACACTTACAACTAAAACCTAAAAATTTTTGAGTTGTTCCTTGAAAATTTTAGGTAGGGATTAAGATATGGGTTTAGAGGAACTATGTAGCATAATTGCAAGTAGCCAGAAAGTTCAGGAGAAAATTGCTTCACTACTAATTTGCTTAAGGGAAAGGCCTAAAACAAGGGAAGAGTTGATGGAAGAGTTGGCATTGTCAGAAAAACAATTAGAATACCTTATTTCAAAAGTTAGGAAGGTTGGAATTGTTCAAGGATTTAGGCAAAACAACAAATACTACTATTATCTAAGCTACGATGGCTTCTACATGTTTTGGAAACGGATAAAAGACACAGCATACAACCTAATAAAAAGAGAGAGGATTTAGTGGAAAGAATTGCTAGCCTCTTGTGTTTCAGTCTATGGAACTTTTCTATTTTTTGCTTTGTAAAATTCTCATTGCTTCGTGTTTCCGTATTCATGTTTCAAATCTTTTGAGAATCAGGAGATGATAAATCTATTTTCATTTTGCTTGGATAAGGTGTTTCAATATCTTCTGCATAATATGACCTTCCAGTTTTTTTAATATAATTGAATCTTTGTAGCGTTCTAAGTATACCCTCAATGAAATCCTCACGATCCTTCTTATTTAGCTTCTTCAAGTAATCTGATTTTCTAGTAAGAATATTGACAAAGCTGTGGGCAGTGTGACGCTTATGTTCTTGATCGATTAAAAAACGGAAATAAAGTTCATCTAGTAGCATTATTTTTTCTCTAATAGATTTAGGCAATTCTATATTACTTAATGTTCCAATTAGCTTAGAAGACTGCACAAATGCGTCTTTTAATGTACTTAAACTAGCAAATTTGAAAATCCCACGAACTTTTCTTAAAATGAAATTAAGTCTTTGATCTCTAAAAATCTTATCTATTTTCTTTTTCACTTCTTCAAATTCAGCCCTGTTTAGCTTTTCTCTGAGCCATGTTTTAGCATCAGCAGCGGTCTCCCACTCATCTAACTTATAAAAAATAAATGTATCACCTAATCCTGCTTCGTAAAAGATATCGATGAGTTCATCACTTGTATATTGTGTAACATTGTATCCTAGGTTGCAAAAGAAACCTCCAGTCATTATTAAGTAATCTTGCAATTCTTTTGAAAGGAAAGGTGCGATAAGAATAGGAGTAAACTTATAACTCTTATATGCATCCAATTTTCTTTTTAAGTCTCCTCTCTTATAATTTAGACCTATGTAACCTGAAGGATTCTTGATTTCAATAGCAAATTTATTGTACGCTGCGTTTTCTATATAGACATCCAGTTTAAAACTTCCAATAGGTTTTTCAATTTCTATAGGGCCTATTGGAAATTCATCTGGGAGTTCTAGTTGTATTGCCCTTAATGCGAGTGCGATTATAAACTCAAGCATTGATGCATGCTTGTTTTTGTCAGTCAAGTGTTGATTGATTTTCTTTAGATTTATTTTAAATCTGCTATCTACTTTGAAACTCTTATGATGGAAAAATGCTAATGGTCTTTCATAAAATTTGAAGTTTCTACTGTTTTTTAAAATGTTTATACGCTCACCAGTTATTGAAGGGTATATGCCATACTTAGACCATAAAAACCTTTCAAAACCATGTGTCAACCATATTTTTTCTCTTGCGTGCGACTTAATTTTTCCTTCTATATATTTTTCAGAGCGGTCTGCTGAGTCATAGTTCACTTTGACCACGCTTACACTAGGGCGGATAGCTATGTTCTAACGTTGTTATTATTTGTTTTATCACAAATATATAATATACCCCGATAATATAGGGCAACACCAGTGGCGGAATTAGTTGGTTGTCTAAGATTTTGCTCTGCGATAGAATTGCTTGTTACCAAAATAGGGGGGAGGGGTACTTTTAGAAGTTGAAGAGGCATTTTGTTTGTTCTTTTGCAACAAATATTTTGGCAACGATTTAACAATTCATGAAAAACTATTTTTAAGTGAAAAATGCAAGGAAGTTGCATAGCGAAAAACATAAACAGCGACGGCTCTTTCTCTCAAATCCCTGAGCTATCAAAACGGGAATAACTTGATTAAATTTGAATCCTAATTTTTGGAAGTGCTTCGCAACCCGCCTCTTCTTTTTGTTTAACCTATAAACTATTTTAAGCATCTTGTTTTTCGGAATCCAATAGTTTTTAACCTCGCAAACAAATAGAACTTCGAGATTTCTGCTGAAAAACACTATATCGGCACGACATGGGTGCTCCTTAAAAACAAGATAACCTCGCTCTTGCAAAGTTTTGTAAATATAGTTTTGCAGTTGGAGGCCTTTAACCCTAACTTCAGCACCCAAACTAACCGCCTTTCTCAACCTCAGCCAAATATAAAATACTATGCTTCGGAATCAATATTCTTCGGCCATTAAACTCTAAAAGAACATCGTATTTATTGTATGTGTTTGTATGCAATTTTCCCATCAATTTTTGACCTGTGATAAGAGTAATTACAACTTCTTTATGGTTAAATCTTTCAAAGTATCCTTTTGGCTTCTTTTTCTTCTCGATTTTAACTTCTTTTTGCAAATCTATCTCCTCCTTTTTAAAAGTTTAAATTTAACATCATCATACAAAGATTTCAATTTTCTGACGTTTTTTACCTTAACTAGGCGGTCTTTCACATTTTTCGGCAGATTTGGAGACAGTTTTCCGCAGAAAACGTAAATTTTCCGATCACCTACCTTTACTCCTAAGAAATGTGGACACTGCAAGCAAGTTGAAACATCTACGAAACCATGTCGACTTTTACGGCAATTGCTACGGATCCAAAACTTGTTAGCAACACTATTAAACCAGATTGCCCTTCCCTTAATTTTCTCAACCAACATTTCCCCTAAAACCTCCCCAAGCAAGCAAGATTTCGATTTCGCTGACTCTCTTACCGTCATCCCTTATTGCTGTGCCTATTCTAACTTTTTTTACAACTGTTCCAGGCAGAAGTTTGTTTTTAATGTTAACAGCGACGTCGACAGCCCTACTTATCAGTCGCCCTCTAGCTTTCAGCACACAGCGGCTAGAAGTCTCCAAAGCCTTAAGTGTTGCAAGTATATATCTCGAAATCTCCTTTTTGCCGATAAAAATAATTGAAGGTTGCAAAACATCACCTCCATCGTGGTTTTTAGGAATATAAAAACTGCAATTAGCGTAATCTTCATAATTTTTTAGAATGGCTTCTAACCTAACATCGAATACGGTACAGAAAAACTCAAATTTCTTATTTCTCTTTTTAATTTGCAGATTTTCACAATCCAAACATTTGAAGTATTTTTGATGTTTCACCTAGCGTACACTCCTTTTTTCAAGTAAAATGTATTTTTTGAAGTTTGCACCAGCCTCAAAAAGCAGCTCTTCAACTTTTTCTTCTAATCCAATGGGTACAAGTAGGGATGTTTGATCTATTCGCTGCACTCCCAACTTTCTAAGCCAGTATCTTAATTTGGCAGCGGCTGAAGTTTGACCTCGATGGTAAAATTTCCCATCTTTATATTTTGCATCGGTATATCCGCGGAAGTCGTAAACGAACAGCAAATAGGTGCGATAACCATGCTTAAAAGCGAAATCAACTATTTCATCTAGGTTTTTCACCTTTTTCAGCCCCCATAACCTTGAAAAACACGTTTTCTCCAATCTCTATTTGCCTAATTTTACCCTGCTCCAAAAGCTCACACAAAGGCTTATAGACATCTTTCCTTAAACTGCAAATTTCGAAAAGAAAATTCCAGACATCACTTAAACTAGCTAATCGCTTATTTTTGATGAAATCAAGTAGTTTTTGCTTTACTTTTTCTTTTTCTTCTATGTCTTCTTCTCTTTCAAAAAATTTTAGATAGAAATCCATTTTCATTTGCTTAGCTTTCGTTTTTATCATCCCCCTTTTTAGGAGGCTTTCTAGGCTTCCTATAATAAATGACCATGTCGTATTGGTATTCTTCGATTTTCTCCTCCCTTTTTCCCTCCCCGATGATTTTATCTAATTCTTCTTTTGGAATTCCATGACCCTTAGCAAAATTCTCAAGCTTCCATCTCTCTAACGGGCCATTTTTATCAACATAATCGAAAATAAGTTGTTTCTTGCTTTCCCACGTGTATTCTTCCAGCTTTGCATTTGTAAAATTAGTGAACCTTTTCTTCACTATTTCACTAATATTTTTCATATCTTTTTTACTTATTGAGTCAGCATCTTTAATCAAAGTAGATATAGATTCTATTAGTGAAATAGTGAAGTTTTCCTTCACTAATTTGACATTTGTAAAAGCTTCAAGTATCTTTAAGAATTTGACTCCCTTCGTCGTTATTTGAGTCCCTACTCCTTGCTTTGTTGTGATGAGTCCGTATTTTGTTAGAAGCTTATAATCTTCCTTTACTGTTCTGTCTGAAACCCCGAGGATATTAGCTAACTCGGTTGATGACTTACCGCCGATTTTCAAAATGTTTAGTATATCAATTTGCCTTTTTGAGAGATTGTTCACAATTTCTAAAAATTCCCCTATCTTTATCTCCCTTCTACCCTCAACATCAAGCTTATACTCCCTTAGCTTAAGCATCTCCAAAGTCTTCTCATAAAATTTAACCGCTTCTTCAACATGTTTTGGTTTAACAATTACTTTCTCATGAGTTTCATCTGTTGAATGTCTAAGACAAGCGTAGGCAACAGATAGACGTGTCAAAACCTCTCTAAAACCATTATGAACAACGGGAAGTTCTGATAGGGAATATTCCCTTATTATTCTCGCAGATTCTTCAACTATTTTTTCCCTCGCTTCATCCGTATATGTGATGTCTTCAGGCCTTCTACTCCAAGCCCAAAAGACGTGCCGAATAAAGATTTCATCAGGAATTTGCCTCCCCTTAGGTTTAGCTCTAACTATGAGTTCTGGATCGACATCAGCTTGACTAAAAGGTAGGTAAACATCCCATCGAGTTACAAAATAGCTTTTGCTGAAAATTTTTGAGTCTAGGAGAGCTTGACATGGATACGGATATTCCTCCATGTTTTTCGGCATGTTTGAAATACCTACGATCCTTGTTCTTGCTGGCGCTTCTCCCTGAACACTTTTCCTTACAACGACTCTTTGCTGTTCTAATGCCTCCCTCATCTCTTTAACTTCTTCGACATGTAGCTTATCTAAACCATCTAGAACAACTAAGCCTAGATCGTTTAAGACTAGGGAGCCCCATATCAAAATTCGCCTTTCGGTGTCAATAGTCCAGCAGATCCCCGTTCTACCACCCGATTCAATCGCAACATAGTCTCCGAAGTTGTAGTGTTCTCCAACAAGCTGGAGAGCCGCCCTACTCTTGTAGCACTTAGTGTCGCCGAAAGCTACTATCCTCAAGCAACCTCTAATTATTTCGTTTCCATAGATGTTTGGGATTTGAGGGGGACTATGCAAAATTAGCTGTAAACTTTTTTCATAGTTTTCCCTTCCAACCATTCCAGGAGCTATTTGCACATAAGTGGCGTCATTTTCTTGGAAATACTTCTTGAAATTTACCCTATCTTCCTCTGTTATCTTAAAATTCTCAAAGGTTTCCTCCAACTCCTCTATATCATAGATTAGAAATGTTAGGTTTTTTCCCCTATCCTTCACTAATCTCCCTATTATTTTAACTTTTGTTGAGAAGGGTATTTCCCTACTTATTAGATGGGCTGCAACAGTTTGACCTATCTGTATCCTCTTCCCAATGGTTGGAATGCTTCTTAAGAATAAAACACGGTAATTCATCTGTTCATTGCTTTCAACAAAACCTTTAACATCTCTATTCTTCATTCTAGCTAACTCTAGCACTTCCTTCCTTTTGCCGAAGAGGTATACACGAAGAAAATCAAAATTTTTTTCTTCTGATAAATCCACATCAAAAACGGCTACACCGTCTTCTTCAAAAACCAACTTTTTAGGTAAAGCCTTAGGATTACTGAAGCCAGCGATCTGAACTTTGACCTTGACCCTCCTACCGTAATGTTGCGTGTTTAAGGCGTCTTCAAGTCTTTCAAACTCCACTGTTTTCCCTCCTCACCTCTAACTTAACATTACACCTACTGCAAGTGAAGCTCAATTTCTCAGCTAAATCATTAGGATAATTCAGCTTACATCTAGGGCAACGCCAAAATTTCGGTTTCTCCTCGTTCATAATTTCAATGTAGTTTTCCAATTCAGCTATTATCCGTTCAAGAATTATTTTCCAACGTTTACCATACTTTTCCCTTAAAATTTGTCTAATAGGAGAAGTTTCATTGTTTTTCCTAAGAGAACTAGGTTTCTTAATGAAAAACCAGCCTGTAAGAGGATAAATGAAATCATAGATGTCGAGAAGCTTCACGGCTATCCTAGTATAGTCGTAATCCACAACTAGGAAAAGATCTTCCATGCCGATAGCAATACCTTTTAAACCTGACTTAAGCTCCGTGAACCTAACTAATTCGGCGTTGTAACATTTTTGCTTTAACCTCTCATCTAAATTATCGACAGATTTATTGGTGGATTTGCTATTCCTATTTTTAGCTCTGTTTTTCAATCTTTACCCCCTTACATTTTTTGAGGAGTTTGTTTTCGTGCTTTTCTTCTTTTTCGGGCGACCATAATGTTTAAGTATTTTTGCCGTAACATATATGTTACGGCAAAAAAGAGTAAAAATAGGGAAGAAAAATGCCAAGAAAAATTGATAAAGAAAATATTAAACGTGTGATAGATGCATTAAAGGACGGTGGAAAAAACTGGACTGAACTAAAAAGACTAACAAAATTATCAGAAAGAACATTAACTCATATCCTATGCGAGTATTTAAAGTACTGGGGCATCGTCAAAAAAATAAATGGTATCTGGTATTTAGCTACCAGTTTATCTGATCAATTTTATGTTTTTAAAAATCCATATGAAGCCGAAATATACTTTAAGCATCAGAAAACAATCGTGGAAAACTTACGTAAAATTGCTGAGCGGTTTTCACGGCCCAGAAAATCTGAAAAACCTCTCATAATAGAATACTGGCAAGAAGCCTTAGAACATTTAAAAGCTTTTAAAGAACCCTATGAAAACTACAGAAAATTAGAAGAACTGGAAAAAAGAGTTTTATCCATAAAAAACAGATTTGAAGAAATAGCTACAAAAAGTTTTAAAATATTAGGGGATCCTGTACTCAGAACACATCTAACTTTACTGGCATGGAAGATCTTTAGCGAAGATACTATTACTGCTAAGTTTTTACTGGGATATCCCGTTGAAAACGCAGCAAAACTTATTTTACAATACCTTAAAATGGATCTAACTGACCGGGACTTTTTTAAAGAGTATGTGGTAAAAAAACTGTCGGAAAATGAAGAAAAGGAAATACTAAAAGCATTAAAAGCTTTTATCTCAAGACTTACCTCAAAAGAAAACAGAGAAATAATTTCTGAGCTCATTGAAATTATAGAAAAAGAAAGAGAAATCTCTATTCAGTTCCAGCAAGAAATTCTTGAAATAGCAAAAATGGTAGAAAATTATCAGATTCTCCCAGGTCGATGTCGACTATGTCCAAAGATCAAAATCATGACTTCCTATGGGTAGCAACTAAGCCGTCATATTATTTTATTGTCTACCTAGTAGACGTTTTAAACTGATAAAAGTTGTTTTATAACTTGTTCACCTATCTCGGTTAATCGCCAGCCTACCTCTCTGCTCTTTGTTGTAACTTTCACAATGTGGCCTTTTTCGCTGAGTTTCTGTAGATTACGTCTAACTGTTATCTCCGATTTGTCGATTTGAGCAACTATCTGTCGTGTAGGTAAAAATATTGGGCTGTTGTGGAAACATTTTGAGTCGTAGAGCAATTTCAAAATTTTTTCGCTTGTTGAAAGCTGGATCTCCTTTTTCAAAGGTTTTAAGGTTGGCTGCTGACTGCTCTCCGTAATCAAATAGTGCAATCTCATAATGTCGGAGAAGTGTTGTTTTAATATTGAATGTAGTTCTCCAGCCGTTCTAACGCCTTCAAGTTTACCTAGAAATCTGAAAGCTCCATCTAGAAACTGTCTTCGCTCAAAATCGTTTCTAACCAGAAATTTTCCTTTGGCAACCAGCTTATTAATAATATTCTCCAATTGTGTTTTAATCCTCTGCAAAGATAAATCATCTACGTAAAACCGAGTTGCAATTAAGATGTTTTCCAAAGTTCTTTTGACTTCAGTTTCAGGTGTAGGTTTTTCAGCCAATTCATCACGTAAAGCATCTAGGAAACGTTCAACGTTCCGCAGATTTTCGATGTCTGGATTTTCCCTCAAATACGCTACGCAAACTCCGAGCGCCTCCTGTAAAACTAGATCATCGGTGCTGAAAATCATGTGTAGCAGATATCCATCTAAGACTTCTAAAGCCTTCTCGTTAAGTCTTTTCTCGTGGCACAGCTCGGCGATAATGCTTTTAATTAAAATTGCAGAGGTTTCCAGAAGCTCTAGATTTACTTTACCAGTAATTTTGTCAAGATACCGCGAGGTTAAATCCGTAGCCCTATAAATTCTTTCGCTCATCTCATTTATTTTTTCGGTAAGGTTTTTTAGGGTTTCAGCAAGCTCGCTGAAGAAACTGTACTTACTAGATTCCGTATTGCTCCTAGTGGGGTTGCTACTAGGGTTGTTTTTCTTCTTAGAGTCCATTTTCCTAAGTTCACGTAGAAAGTCGTATAACCAGTCGCCATCCCAAAAACCCATAGCTTAATTCACCTAACATAACTTAAATGTTGAATGTTTAAAAGAATATTTGTGGCAAATGATATACATTGACATGATATACATAATCTCGCCGCATATAGGGGCTTTACGCCTATATGGTAATTGGTATGCCTAATGTATGGCATTTGCTATAAATAGGGTTTTATATAAACGATTACTTAATTGAACCTAAAAACCATAAGAAATCATGCCCGCAGCTCATCTCAGATTATCTCGGCTATTTTCAGCATATTTTTGCTAAAATTCAAAATCTTTTAAAATAAGACTTTAAGATTTAAAATTTTAATCTAAGAAGATTAAGAATTTATTACTTTAATTTTTCTAATTAGAAAAATGAGAATAAGCTTGAAAGGCCTGTTTCGAAAATTTTCAAGTTTTCTACGTAAATCTTTAGATCTAGGTTTTAACGGTTTTTCTCAAAAAATGATATGTTTTTCAACTCTTAGAGGCATATCTATTG
>JAGGXT010000277.1 GCA_021162905.1 Candidatus Odinarchaeota archaeon
ATATTTATTCTATGTTATCCTATTTCTCACAAAAGAAAATTATTTTAATAAAATCAATTACTACTGTTGTTTGTTGAAGAGTCGTGGGAATGAGAATGCACACAATTACACGCTTGCTTGAGCTAGTTGCACCCATATATGATCTGATTATCACCTTATTGTTGAGAGGAGATAAGGCATATAGAAAAAAATTGATAGAATTTGCAAACCTTAAAGGTAAAGAAACCATTTTAGATATCGGATGCGGAACTGGAGAGCTGGAAAAATATTTGTCTGAAATAATTACGTGTGATAGAATATACGCTATTGATATCTCAGAAAAGATGATTGAGAGAGCAAGGAAGAAATTTAGAGGGAAAGAGTGTATTCCTAATTTTCTGACTTACAATGCAAAAAGAATTCCATTTCCAGATAGCTATTTTGACGTCGTCTTTTCATCAATGGTGCTTCATCACTTCACCGATAGCGAAAAACTCACCGTATTAGAGGAAATTAAACGTGTATTGAAACCGAATGGGATTTATGTGTCAGCAGAGTTTTCCTCTAGGAAGAATCCAATTGTGTGGCTGGTCTCATATAACGGTATATTGAAGGAGGGACATCTTAAACAAGTGGGATTTGAAATAATTGAGACGGAAAAATATAAACTTAGTATTATGTTAAGGAAGGCCATTAAAGCCTAAAGCAGAATTAAAAAGTATTAGTAATTTCCCAATATCAAATTTTATACACACGTTCCAATCTTCGAAAACAATAGGGATTATTATGAAAACTTCCAGTAAGATACAATGATGAGGCACTGCACCCACCTTTACAGACGCTCCCAAATTTGCAATTTCTACAGTTTTCACCGAGTTGGTCTAAATTGAATTTTCTTGTGTATGGGAATGCGTTCTCATCATTCCAAATATCGGCTATACTTCTTTCTCTTACATTGCCCTCATCATATTCTTCCGGTAATGTTAGGCAACCAGTAATATTGCCATTACTTCTAATACCTAAGCTACTAATTCCTGCAGTACAGCCGTACCAGCCTCCATAATCCGGCAATCTTTCAGAGTAATATCCCATACCATGAGCACCAACAACCGGGAAATGAGCTAACGGATTCATAAGGTTGCAGTGAGCTATAAAAATACCAACAGCATAAAACTCTTCTGGCGAAATAAGGTACTTTCTATCAAATCTGCCTATAGGCAAAGCGTACTGAATTTGCCAGTTGACATTCTTGTTCTTTAAAATCTCTTTAATTTTCGGCAATTCAGTAAGGTTCAATTTGCTAACTGTTGTTATTACGGTGGTTTGAATACCCCTTGAAGTAAGTAGATTTATCGCTTCAATTGCCTTCTTAAATGACCCTTTAACACCCCTTATCATGTCATGTACCTTTTCTGTCCCATCAAGGCTGATACCGACAACTATAGGTTCCAATTTTGCGAGGTCATCTATTACCTTGTCTAAAATTAGGCCATTCGAAACAAAGCTCAGCTCCATGCCATAATCTTTTATTGCTTTTGCTATTTCACCCCAATCATCCCTTAAAAAGGGCTCCCCGCCCATTAGGCAAATGTCTTTTGCTTTTAGCTCAGCAAGTTCTTTAACTACTTTTAATGCTTCCTTTGTTGTGAGCTCATCACTCCTAGCATAACCAGCAGATGACCCGCAATGTAAGCATCTCAAGTTGCATTTTAGCGTAATTTCCCATATTACGGTGTATAACTTGTACCTTCTCATTAGCAACTCACTTCAATGGGACAATAATTTAGACGCTATTATCTGACGAGATTGTAGACATTTTCTCTTACTTCTAACTTCAGAAAAAACACCATACTTAAGTGAAACATGGTAGACTGGGAACTTAAATCCAAGTAGGGATCCAGCTAAAAATCCAATTAATCCTGATATTGCCGATAATATTTTTATTCGTCTTCCATCAACCAATGCCATGCCGGGCAAAAATACTTCATTGTAGATAAATGGATACCTCTGATAGTAGTAATAATTGTGAATGTACATTCCAAATAGATAGCCGTATAAGAAGCCTATGATAAGCGAGATGATTGGTGACCTATATATCTTAACAAGCCGAATAATTCTTGTAGTTTCCTTCTCATTGACACCGAGCTTTTTAGCAACTTGATAAATTTTCTCCTTAGACAAGTTTTTCTCCCTCATGAAATAAATAATGCTGCTTTTATTTAAGTTTTAATAAAGATTGTTGTGCAAGTAAAACCACATAAAATTTCCTATAGCTTCATTGTACGAATTATTGATAATGATGTATCACACAAATAAGATATAGAAAATCTTAAATAATTTATTTTAGAGTAAATTACTTGTGAGTAAATAATGTTCATAAATCGGAAAAATGAGCTCAAATTTCTTGAAGAAAGATTTAGAAGCGATAAGGCAGAGTTTGTAATTCTTTATGGAAGGCGAAGAATCGGTAAGACAACACTACTTTTAGAGCTTATCAGAAAATATGGTGGAATTTATCTACTTGCAAGAGAAACAAGCAAAAAAGAAAATTTAGAGCGTTTTTCTCAAAGAATAGCAGAATATTTTAATGATGAAATTCTTAAAGCGAATCCATTCCAAAACTGGGATTCCTTTTTTGAGTATCTTAATCAGAAAAGCATTGATGAAAAACTTATAGTTGTGATAGATGAGTTTCCTTATCTTGTTAAAGACGATCCCGCACTACCGTCTATTCTCCAAGAATACTGGGACTTAAAGTTTTCAAAAGGGAAAATCTTTCTAATAATCTGTGGTTCTTCAGTCAGCATGATGGAAAAGTTATTAGGATACAAGAGTCCACTTTATGGGCGAAGAACTGCGCAAATTAAGTTAAAACCAATGGATTTTTTCAGCGCAAGAGAGTTCTTACCAAGGTATTCCTTAGAGGATTTTGTAAAAGCGTATGGAATACTCGGTGGAACACCAGCTTATTTACTTGAATTCGATGATAAAAAAAGTATCCAAGAAAATCTCAGAAATTACTTTGTAAGTGGTTCGTTTCTCTATCAAGACGCAATTTTCGTTATCCGTGAAGAACTTGATGAACCAAGGAATTACTTTGCGATAATGGAAGCTATCGCAAGAGGAAAAACATTACTTGGTGAAATCATGAGTGAAACAGGGCTTGACAGAGCTATTGTTG
>JAGGXT010000027.1 GCA_021162905.1 Candidatus Odinarchaeota archaeon
ATAATAATTATCCTTAAAATTTAGATGATTTTCGATATGTTTTGTATCTTTTTATAGCCATCTAATAATTTTCTTAAATGAGTATTTGAGGATTCTATTTATTAAAAATACTTTAAGGTAATAAAAATGAGTTTTTAATAACTTTATGAGTAGAATATTTTAGAATTACCTTAAGTATTATGTTTTGACATATTGAGCGAAATACAATATTGGGGGCATTGGAAATTTTATTTGGATTGCCGAACCTTGATAAAATAGTATCAAGGGAAAAAGTTATTCACATTTATGGGGATTTGGGATCTGGGAAGACTACTTTGGCACTACAAGCTTCAATAAATGCTGTACTCACACATAGAGGGAAAAAGGTTGTTTATGTGGATTGTGCTGGCAGATTTGACCCAAGAAGACTTAAAGTTATGAATAAGGAACATTTTTCGTACGTAGCAAGAAAAATAGTTATGCTATCTCCTAAGAATTATGAGGAACAAATAGAGATTGTAGACTACATACCCTTTTTGGCAAAGAAATCAAGTCTAATAATTTTCGACGACTTTACACATTTTATATGGGAGAAGTGTGTTATTGAAAAGAATAATCCAATGCCTTATTTTCTTGAACTTAATAGGGAGTTAGGATTTTTTAGATTTTTTTCAGACAAGCTTGGAGTAAAGATAATAATTACAAATATGATTACGTCTTTTGATCGAAAACTGCCTCTTTTTCACAACCTAATTAATTTTTGGACAGATTTAGATATAGGAGTTTTTAGAGTTTTTGGAAATTCGGAACTTAGAGAATTTTTAATATCTCCGATAGGTGTCAGAATCAGAGCCATATTAACAGAAAGAGGATTCAAAGAGCTAGCCTCCATGGATTAATGGGATTATCGTAACCTCATCACCGTTTTTCAGTGACGTTTTTAATCCGTTCAGCGCAGAAATATGTATTTTATTTATCAAAATTAAGTGTTCCATATCATTAATTTTAATATTAACACCCTTTTCTTTTAGAATATTATTTAGAGTATTCAGAAGGTCATTAATATTAGCGCCCTCCCTCAATTTAAGAGTTAAATGTTGATTATTGAAATAATATTTAAGAGATGCAAGAAGCTTCACATTTACATTAATTTCATTCATCCATTTTCACCAATGATGATTATTGATTTGTGGGTATTTTTTAAGAGTTATTTTTTATATTTTTGCCAAAATATGTGTAGATAGGAAAGGTTGAAAATAAAAAATGTTTTTATTTATGCAGAATATATGTTGCTATGTTTTTATCGGTTCGTATTGTAGTATAAGGAGGTTAAAGTATGGAAAACGCGGAATACGAGGTTGAATTATACGAACTAGATAATATACCGGGGGTATTATTAGGTAGGATTGTAATAGACAGCAAAGCACGTATGGTTGGAATTGTGAGGAATATTAGAATTACAATACCTACATTTAAGGTTGAGCTTGTAATAAAAGGAATTGATGTTGAAATTCCTGTAGATGTTCAAAATATAGATGCTGTGGGAAACGTAGTTAGACTAAAAGTTCCTATGGAGAGTATAGATACTGTAGAAATTGAAGATATCATAAAGTTACAAAAAGAGTTAAATGAGGAGATAAAAGATAGAACTATACGCTTTAAATAATTGTTACTATTTTCCTCATCACTATGAAAAGAAGTCTTCTAACGAGAGAGCTTTAGTTTCTTCTTCAGATAGTTCTTTAAAGAGCGCCTCTATATTTTTCTCTATCATTAATAATCGTTCTTTTAGGTAGGTATCAAGGTTGTAATCTTCAGCTATTTTTTTAGCCAATGATAAATATTTAGTTACGGAGCCTTTTGGTACCGTTAATGCTATTTTCCCTCCGCACTTTAAGCAAGTACCAGAAAGTGGGACTCTTCTATACTTTGTATTACAATTCAAGCATCGAAAAGATTGTGTTAAAAATGATCTTAAACTTCCAATTATATCTGGTAGAAAATGAGAAGTAACTACTTTTCTAGCAACGTCACACACATCTACTGCATTTATTTTCTGTGCTAAGTTTAATTGTGCATTTACCTTCTCAGTCATGGTTTTAAGTCTTTTGTAGGTAGTTTCGTCAGGACCTATATCTATCTGATCCGTATCGTGAGTGAAGAGAAAACCGCCATATTGGAAAGGAGTTCCTAATCTTTTTTCAGCTATTTCAATATACTTAAGTGCCTCCTTAGGGGATACAAACTTATGAGTGAGTTGATAAAACTCATAGGGATATCGTTTCATTACATCAAGATTCCATGATTCATCATCGACTTCAAATGGATTAAGATATATAGTCAAAACTAATGGAGCGTCCATAGTACCTCCTCTTTTTTTTGGAAGAAATGATTTAGAAAAATTCAAAAAGCCATCAAGTAGTAGAATAATACTATCTTCGTCACCATCGCAATTCCTTCGCTTGGCCGCATGCCAGAATGGATGTGCAAAGGTGACTTGAGATTTTGTAAAGCCGATAATTCTTCCAATGATACCTGCAGATGTGTGAGGTGCCAATCCGATAACAAGGTGCCCTATAAGATCCTCTTTTTTATTACAATTATAATATGATGGGAGCCCATATACTTTTTCTAATAACTCGTCTATAAACTTAGAAACTCGAAGTAAATAGTCACCTGCATGTTCAGAAATTATTATATCTTGCACCTTCAACTCCAAAATTTGATCCTCAGATGTTAATGGATTACCGTAAATATCACGAGTATAACCTAACTTTTTCAATGTTTCTATAGACGCACCGATTTCTCTTGGTCTAAAATGAGTAAGTGGTGCATCTGTAGCATCAAAACGAACAGTGCCATCTTTAAATACGAAAATATTATATTTAGCTCGCAAGATCGCTTTATCTAAGATTTCAGGTATTTTTTTAGCACTTGATAATCCTTTTACTCCTTTTACATGCATTTTTGATTTATTGATAAGAATACCTCTTTTTTCGGAGGTTTCAAAAATTTTTCTGATATCCAATTCTATTTTTGAATACTCTTTTAGTGACTTACCACACTTTGGGCACTTATCTTCATTTACTATTATTTTACAATCTGAACAATATTTTATGGGAACTGTTTTGTTTTTGCAAACTGGGCATATTGGAAATGGAATTAATAGACCACAAGTAGTACATTTTCTAGTATATGTTTCAACTACTATTTTCCCTTTTTTAATAGCCTCAAGTATATCCCGTGATTTACCACCCGCACTACCAACTGGAAAAAGACCATGAACAGGAGGGGACATTTTTCGAGGCTTTGCTTTTTCTGGTCGTCCCATTCTAGCGCCGATAAAAACTTCTCCTTTAGAGCGTATACAGACCGGCGAAATTTTATTTAAAATTTCAATTGATGACATTGACTGCAAGCTACTTTTATCAAAATACTTTTTATCTGATGACAAAGAGAAAACCGTAAAAAGCATTCTAGAAACGTCATTATCAAATATGATTTTCTTTTTCTCACTATCCAGCCTATGAGGAATCCCAGCTTGCTCTAAAATATTCTTAATATTGAGATCAAGTGGTATTTCATTATTTTTTTCTAAAGATTCGCGGTTAATGAAAAGAAAATCGTACAGTAAAATAATATCATCAGGTTGCAATATATTCCAGTAATATAGAAATTTAGGATACAAAGGGACTTGATATAGTTTCGATATAGTAAATGCTTCTTCGAAGGATATACCATCATAAAATGGATCTTCCAACAAACGCTTTACTTTTTCTAGTATAACCTCTGGAGCTTTTGAAGTGGGTACCTTCTCAAAATTTCTTTCTAGATCTGAGACCCACCACTCTTCTACGTATGGTGATGGCAAAAGTATGTGGTTATTTTCTAAAAACTCACCAAATCCTATTAGAATGTCTCCAAGATATAGTATTTTTTTCACTTTGAGATTCTTCTTAAGAAGCTCTTTTAACTCTGAAAGCTTATTTACTTTTACAACAGATCCATCACTTAAAAGAACTGTAGGACCTTCAATTGTAGTAACTGGCATAACAATAGCTCCTTTACCAGGTCGTTCCGTTCTAATATGAGTACCAGGTGCAAGAAATCCATCTAGAACATACATTGTTACTGGATTTAGGCCTACGGCTGCAAGCCCAGTGTTACGTGACCGTCCATATCTAAGTCTAAATCCACCAATTCTCATAGGATGTGAAAAAACAGGTCTACCAGCAATAACATCTGAAAGATATTTATAATCTGGACCTACCTTACTTTTCGTATTTTCATTCTCTTCACTATTCCCCTCCTTACGCATCTCTACGAGTGTATCTAGCCAATCCCATCCAGTTATCTTTAATTCTTTTATTATCTTTTGTAATTTATGCGCTCTACCAATAATACCATCATTTAAAACTAGAATGGCACCACCACGGAGTCTATTTGTTTCAACCCTAGGTAAGTTACGATACCCAGATACTTCTACAGGGTCTGTCGGTTCGCCAGTTATTTCAACTGGAATATTTTTTACAGCAAATTCTATCTCTTCTCTACTGGAAGAATATTGCAAATGAGTTACTCTTCGTTCATAGAGCTCTATTTCCTCTACATATCTATTTATTTCATCTGCTGTTGGTTTATATTTT
This sequence comes from Candidatus Odinarchaeota archaeon, assembly GCA_021162905.1. The sequence continues at coordinate 4,626 of JAGGXT010000027.1, forward strand.
TCAAGACCTAGTGCTTGCCTTATACAATCTGCGATTACAACTGTTTGTGCGGCTTCAGTTCCTCCAGCTGCTCTAATAGGACCAGAGTAATAAACTGCAAGATATTTTGTTCCATCAAAGTTTTCTTTTACCTTAACTTGGGCTATTCCTTCTAAAGGACCTGCGGTAATTCCTTCAGTCAAAATAGCAAGTGCGACTCTTAAAGCTTTATCCGCAGCTTTTTCAGTGGAGAGATTCCCAAATTTCCCAGATACTATTTCTACAGCTATTTTATAAGCAACTTCCTCACGTGACATACTTTCTAGTAGTTCATTTATTCTCTTAGCAATACCAGGCGGACCCAATAAACCTTCTATTCTAGATGCTACATCAGCAGCAGGAATTATTTCAACCTCATGACTAGGATCTAAACCTTTTTTTCTTGCTTCTTTTGCGATATTATATGCTTCATATACTTTTTGTTTAATATAGGAA
>JAGGXT010000189.1 GCA_021162905.1 Candidatus Odinarchaeota archaeon
CTCTGGAGGTAAAGTTCGAATATCAAAATTAGGAATGTCTGGATATGGTGAATTGAAAGGCACGATAATACCCATTCTATCTTTAAATACAGCCTCGATTGAAAGATCGGAACTTCCGAAATTTTTAGCTGATATTTTAAATTTGACGTAATATGCATTTGATGTTTTCTTCTCCTTTAAAATTTCTACATCAAAGCCCCATAAGGTAAGATATTCGGCTAAACTATTTCCGAAGAACAAATTTTTTCTGATTTCTAAATCTATATCTTCACTAAATCTTTCACCCTTCATTATTTTCCAGATGGCTGTTCCGCCTTTAAATAGAATTTTTGATGACACTTGACTGTAAAGAATAAACAAAACTACATCCTGAAGATAGTCTTTTCTAATTAGTTCTATGTTTTTTAACCTTCGTTTGAAGGCGTATTTTTTTAAGTCATTTATAGTCAGCATTTTAAAAGCCTCCATATCTTTTTTGCAAGGGTTTTTCTCTCCATCAAAGTTAAATATTCATCAAGCATATCACAATCAACTTTTGACAAGTCAACCTCAAAACCTTCAATCGAGTATCCAAAATAGTAGATGTCAATCAAGGCTTTTTCCATCTTAGCTACTGGAATCTGATAATTCTCGTACCAAATATATTCGAATCCAAAGAAGTATGCATTTTTTATTTTAAAAAACTCTATTTCTGTATTATCATATAACACGACACGATTTTTCCTTTTTCTGGTAGTGACTACCTGAATTGACATTGGTATTTGAGATATCACCCTCCTTAGAAAGAGGGCTGAGAACATTGAGATGTAGGAAGGAAAAGTAAGAAATGGAGCTACGAGAAAAGGATTGTCTGTTGTTGCGTACTTTCCTTTTTCTACGATCTTTATTTTCTGCTTTGACTTTAAATAGTTTGCAAGTCGCTTTATGTAATTTTTAGGAACACCTCGTGCTGATAAATCTTTAGCCGTAAAGACTGGTTTTTTCATAAGCTCGTTAATGATCGAAGAATATTTTATAATTGGCATTTTCAGTCCACCATCGTTACAATCTTTTGTAACTTCGGTTACTTAAACTTTTGCATTAAATAATTCGATGTGACAAAAACATATTCTATTTCCTCAATAACAAATTATAAATGACAATTATAACATCTTCCACATCTGCTTATGTTGCTGATATTGTCAAAAAGAACTTATATGGAAGTGCTATTGGTACGCTCAGCACTATAATGGATATTGGTTAAGCTGCAGAACCAATCATAGCCAGATATATGCTCGCTACGTACTTCTTTCCAAGTGTTTTCATTTCTGTTTCTTTGGCCCTAATACTTGCTCTAGTTGTGTTTCTGACGATTTAGCTTTTGTTTTCATATCATGTGATTAAAATAAAATTGAAAATAAAAAATAATGACTGAAGTCGAGAAGATGCAACTATACAGATTAATTTGAATGAGAACGTGATTTCCTCTGAATTTTTATATGAAATCCTTTTCTTGCCTTAGAAAAAATTATTTACTGTTAGTTGATTTTTTCAACAAGAGTTGATAAAATATGACTAAAAATGTTAAGATATGGACTACTGTCAGTCAGAAGGTTTTAGATGAGATAAAGGAAATCAAAAGGCTCTTAGGGTACAATACTGAGACAGAAGTTATAAGAGATGCTATTAGAAATGGTTTATTACTCTTGAAGCTACGGGCGAATTTAATCTTGCAATCGAAAGTTAAGAAAAGAAAAGGTGCAATACTTTCGGTACATGATTTAGCTGCAGATATATATGATGAATTAAAGGAGTCTGGAAAGACGATAGAAGACGAATTGAGAGAAGCATGGAGATAATCTTGTTAAATCAAATACTCTTTCAGAATGTTTGTTGTTGAGAAGGAAAACTGGAAAAATATAAATTAAGGGCTGTTTTTATAAATTGTCAAAAATGTAAAGTAGGGTGGAATTATGAAACTTTATTTAGTCCAGCATGGTGAGGCGAAGAGAAAGGAGGAAGATCCTTCAAGACCACTAACTGATAAGGGTGTTATGAATGCTGAGAAAGTTTCAAAATACGTTTCAAACCTTGGTATAAAGGTCAAAAAGATATTTCACAGTGGAAAACTGAGAGCTAAGCAAACAGCAGAAATTTATGCCAGATATCTAAATCCTGAGGAGGGTGTTTTAGAAGCTGATGGACTTAATCCTCTGGATTCGCCCGATATATGGGTTAATAGATTAAAAGAAATGAATGAGGATGTAATGCTTACGGGGCACTTGCCGCACCTAAGCAAACTCACATCAGCATTAGTAACTGGAGATGAAAACCAGGAAATAATAAAGTTCAGGAACGCCGGAGTAGTATGTCTTGAAAGAGATAAGCAGGGCAAATGGATAATTTTGTGGGCAATAACGCCAGAAATAGTTTAATAACTCAATTCTAAAAATTATCCACTACTAAGAGTCGTTTAAAAAAGAGTAACAGTATAACGATTATTTATATGACTACTACTATAATGGCTACAATAATGACCTTCTGCTTAAAAATAGATTAGCTTTATATGTATGCTTTTCACTTTACATGAGGGAATCTGGTGCAAAAGTTTTGATTAGGATCAACTATAGCTATATATTTTTTTAGTGCATTTTGCTTGATATCACCAACTATTAGAGTCTAATTTTTACTGCTTTTTCAAAATTTGGCTTTAGTGCTGATCTGCGGACAAGTGGGTCCAGAATTATGTAATCAGAGTTTGATTTCGTCATGATTCCATAGTCAACTAATTGTTTAAGATATACTATTGCAGTACTAGCTCGCTTTCTAAGGATTTCTGATGCGTCAGAGACGGTGATAAATCCTCTTTCAGCTGCAAATTTAATAACTTTAAGATAAGAGCTTATCATTTTCTTTCCTCTTAAAATTCTAGCTATTTCCTCATAGATTAGTTTTGATGTGTCTTCTTCCAAATTGGCTATTATTTTGTTTAGATCTGGATGTTTAACTCCTTTTCTTCGTTCTAAAACTGTAAGTCTGCCAAAGTTAGTTAGCCATCCTGCAAATCCACCGAGTCTTAATGACGCTTCAACGATTAATTCTTCGTCTACCTCAGTATTGCACTCCTCAAAACCTTTTCTTAGCAACTTTCGGGAGTCTATTTCATTAAATGGCTTTAACACTATTTCTTCTCCAAGTCTGCCATATAGTGGTGCTAAAGTTGATGAGCTTAAAAGTGATTTCATTGAAACAACGGAACCTAAAAAGATAGCTGAGAGTCTGGGTGATAATTCATCATGTAGCGAAGCAAGATATTTAAAGATTGTTGTATCATGTCTCATTTCCTCAGCTTCATCAAATATCAAGACCACTCTCTTATCTTTGCAAAGCTCTTCCAATGCTCTTGTCAATCGGATTTGGTTTTCTAATCGCAATTTTACTGAAACTCCTAAAAAAGAAATTTTTTCGATATACTTGAGAATCTTCTTTAATTTGCTTCTTTTAGATATTTCTTGAATCTCCTTAACAATTTCTTCGAGTATGAAATCGGTACTTACAAGCTCGGTGCCTCTTTTCCATAAGTTTATGTATATTGGATAAACATCAAGTGTGTTTGCAACTGAGCGTGTCAATGTTGTCTTCCCGGTTCTTCTAAGTCCAGAAACCGTAAACCATTCACCACTCTCTATTAATACCTTTACCACTTGTTTTTCTCTTTCGAGATTAAATATAGATTTTAACGGTTTAAGAGTAGTTCTGGCAAAAATCCCTGTCTCCAAACAGTCCATTTATTTTCACCATTCGAATTACTCAAATATTCGAGTTATTCGAATATTCGAATTTTTCGAATAAATATTTTTCCTTTATTGTTTCCTAAAAACACAGTGTCGCGTTTACACTATCTTAAAA
>JAGGXT010000350.1 GCA_021162905.1 Candidatus Odinarchaeota archaeon
CTTATGTACCTATGGTCTCATCTTAACCGTTTTCGGTGGGCTCCGAGTATTTCACTTGCCTGCTTGAGCGTATAAAGTTTTCTTTTACTGCCGTATGCTCATATTTATTCATAAAACATTTAAAGATTTTCATCAAAAGAACAGTTTTGTTAGGCATTGTATTTTTTAGCAGGATAAATAATAATTATTACAGAAAAGTGTCAAGACTTTTTAGTTCCTTTTTTTCATTTTTTGTTTTTTCTTCGCGTTTTCCTCCTCCTTTAGAAATAAGAATTTGCAATGGTTTTTCCTTAAATCGATAGTAAGCCGTCTTTCCAACCGAGATTGGCATGTCTGTTGCCTTTATTTTTACAATGAATGACTGATTTATCTTAGAAGCCGATGATTTAACTAGAGCCCAGCCTCTTGGTAATAATGAAACCTCTTTTGCAACATCCCCCAGAATCTCTGTCAATCTTGCTAGGTCAACATCTTCAACCCGATGAGCAATTATATTTTGCCCGAGTTGAGTAGTAATTGTCTTATCAACAAGAGCAGGTCTTTGAGTGGCAAAAAATGGCGTCACTCCATTTCTTGGACCAGTTGTTGCAATAAGCTTTATAATATCTTTAAGCATTTCAACTTTTTCTCTACTTGTAAGTTCTATACCGCCCCTTTCAGGAACGAATAAGTGTGCCTCGTCCAATACCATTATTGCGCCAAAATTCTCATCGTATATAGCCTCATCGTATATGAGCTTTAATATTATTGCAAGTTTCTCAAATACATTGGCCCAATCTCTGGTCTTAGATAAATCGATGTGAACAATACTTATTTTCTTTAGAAGTAAAGCTACATCATCTGTAGTGATACCTTCTTCCTTCGCCTTAAAGCTTTTCTTCCAATTATAAAGAGCATTTCTTACACTCTCTCTCATTTCGGGTGATGTAAGCCTAGGAATTATTTTTTCTTCTACAAAATCTGGTTCAAATCTCAGTTCAACACCGTCTCTTACTGCAGATTCCACTGCCACATTTATTGCCCTTGCCTCTTTGCTATTTGGTGCAATTCCCAATACTCCAAATAATCGCTTTCTAAAGTCGTCTGGGCTTCTGAAAATCTGGCTTCCTAAAGAAATTTCATCTATATGAATCCGTCTATAGTTTTCCTCACCAACTAAAGATACTAATTTCTGAGAACCATACTCTCCATCCTTGTCAATTATAAGTAAATGAGGCTGGCTCCCCTTATTTAATAACACCTTCATTATGTTATATATTACTGTAGCCATTGTTGTTGTTTTTCCAGTACCAACTCCTCCAACGACTAAAAGACCTTGTCGCATAAGTAAAGGTAATTCTAGGCTCATTTCTTGCTTAAAGGACGGATATATTTCTCCTAAAACTATATAGTCTTCTTCTGGTCGGAGAAGAAGCTCCAAAATTTCCTCGCTTGGCTTATAGACTGGAGACTGAGGTATAACGTGCTGCAAAAGCATCCTCAGCTCGTCTCTCTTACCTAAATTCTCAAGCTTAGTATAATAACCTATTTGTTTTGCTACAGCTCTAGGGTAGTTCCTCGAAGAATCTTTTATAATTTTACCTAATCGTAATAGATCTTCCTCGAACGACTTTGCTTTTCTTCTAACAGGCACTCGAATAACTTGATAAAATACAGGCACTCCTTCAAGAGTTGGGTGTTCAATGCAGACAATTTCACCAATTTCTACATGAGCATTAAGCTGAACAGTGAAAGTGATAACATCTGGCTCGTAAGTGCCATATTCACTGAATAAATATCCCACTAGCTCATGAAAAATCTTATCTCTCTCCACTATAATCCTCCTCCATAAATACTTAGTATTGCAATCAACTCTTTTATATCTCTCCCTCTCTCAATAATTCTCTTTATGTAATCGTGTATCAACTCATCATGAATCTCTCTAATAAGCTGAGAACCAATTTTTGTTTCTTCATCGGCTTTCATAACGGGGTACGGTATACCTTCCAGTGTGGACATATCAAAAAGATAGCGCAATATACCCTTAACATCATGAAACGTTGGACCAAAGTCAACTCTAAATGGAGCGCAACTCTCATTCATCTTGATATATGTAAATTTGGGTTTTAGATCATTCAATAGTCTAATGAATTCAGCATTTCTTGCAAGCCTAATTGGATATCCTAATGGCGGACAGGGATAAAATTCTCCTACATTTAAGACTCTTGAGAGGATCAAATGATCATAACTTTTCCAATTATGTTTTTTAGAACGAGCTAAAATTAAAGAATGAGGTCTTTTAACAAATCCAATCATAGTTATTTTCTTATTGGTTGCAAGCGTATGCGCGTTATAAACGGCAGTCTTAAATCTGAAGAATGCATCAAGCTTGTAATCTCTCAATGACTTTATCTCTTCCACACCCTCCTTAACCTTATTAAGAACGCCTTCTGGAGGAAAAAGAGCACCAGGAGGTATCAGTGGGCCATCTATTATTAGAAGCTCTGTTTTCCATTCCTTTATTACCTCACTTGCAAGCTCAAAAACTTTTGCCTCTCTGAGTCTATCAAGTACGTCACGCATCGATTTTTCCTCACTGAAAAGAGTTATATGTTCTATTTTATTTGGCACAATTTCTGGTTTACCAATCCTTCTCTTTTCAATCTTATCTCCATTAAATAATAATGCCACTGAAGCACAAATACCAATCATTCCTACATTTAACGTGAAAACATTACTACCTCCATCAATAACTGCCATCTTCCTGACACTAATGGGTTGTATACCATTTAAGTTGCCTATACGTGTATTTTCTAATGAAACTACTTGTTGCTCCATGTATTCTTGAATTTTAGAAAAATATTTATCAAGCTCTGTTCGTAAGCTATCAATTAACTCTGATGATACGGTAATTAGCTCATCTACACTTTTTTCTTCTCTTGAATCGATCAAATCAATCACTTCTCCTACTATTATGTAAAAAGTGTATGTACAAAAATAAGAATATATCGTTTTATCACAAAATCTGTAGTATTCTTTACTTAATATATGACTATTTTTTGTTTAACCTTAGTTAAGATAATTTTTTAAATAATGTCTCAACTATAATCTAATATCATTACTTACTGGGGCTGATGCTAATGCGTTTAACCCGCAAATTCACAAAATCATCTGGCAAATTATTTTTTAAAGATGCCATCCGAAAATATATTCGGTTGGTTAATCCATTTCTCTATGTTAAAAAAGGAATAGTTATCGAAATAATTAGGGAAACAACAATTGCGCTTATAGTTTTTAACTTTTTCTTTGAGTTAATTGCCGGGCACTTATTTTCTGAAATAAGTATTTACTATAAGCTTCTTCCTGGGATTTTTCTGATAATTCCTGGTCTTCTTGAACAAAGAGGCAATATAGCATCCAGCTTTGCTCAAAGAATAGGAAGCGCAGTACATTTGGGTATTGTTGATTGGAGTAAAAAGTTCAATGACGAGATGATAGAGAACCTTAAAGCTGTTATGATAATGGCTTTTCTGAATGCAACAGTACTCGCTATTGGTGCTTATCTACTAGCAACCCTTAAGCAAATACCCTCAATTACTATAATTGGATATTTTCTATTTGCGATAATAACAACATCAATTGCTATATTAATGGCACCAGTGACAATTATCATTTCATTATATTTCCATAGAAAAGGTATAGATCCCGATAACGTTGTTATTCCAATACTTTCATCTCTGAATGATATTTTTGTCGTCTGTATAATCATTACTGTACTTCGTTTAATGTTATGGCTTTCCAATTTCATTCCAATTGTCTGAGGGAGTTATATGACCATATATAAAGCTAGTAAAATAATTAGGGAGAGTATGCCGTTTTTTCTTCTGTTACTTATTACCAGCTGGATTACAGGTGATATTTGGGAAAATATAAGCGGTTTACTATTGGGAAAATATTCTATTTTTCTTATCATACTCCCTGGATATATTAGCGCTATTGGTAGTATTGGAAGTGTATACGTTTCTCGTCTGTCTTCACACATCTTGATTGGTGATCTTGATGAACATTTTAAGCCACGCTCCATCTTTTTAGCGAATATATTAGGGCTTTTTGTATCTTCTATCATTTACTTTTCTATGTTGTCCATCGCTGGATTCGTACTTGCTACACTTTTTCAGTTTCCTGTAATAGCTTTAAACATTTTTATTATAACAATAGGTGCTGGTTTAATTTCAATTGCTTGTATAATGATTGTAGGCACCATTGTTACATTCTTTGCTTACAAAAAGGGGCTAGATCCTGATAATTTTACATCACCATTAATGTCAAATTTAGGTGATTTACTTGGGTCACTTTTCCTTGGAATATTTGTTTTATCGTTTTAGAATTTAGGGCACTCGATTAAAAGTTAGTGAATTATCCTTAAATTGAGTTTTACAGCCGATTCTACTCGATCACCACGCAAAATGACACCGCTCCTTCTCACCCTGACTGTATTCTTCCGACTATCCACAATCTCAAGATACTTCACCATATAGTACGTGTCCTTCGCAGTATTCCGCCGCTTAACTTTGCGGTCTACTAAAACTACATGATGCTTAACCTCGCCTCGCCGGTTCTTATAGTAGATCGAATATGCCTGCCCTACATGTAACTCGACTTTCGTCTTGATTACTCGATTATCTTCTGATGCACCTTGAGTCTCATTAGAAATCATAGACAAATATGCGTCAAACGTGAATAGGTCAAGTAAGTTCAGAATTTCGAAAAATCGGTTAGTGGTACCCATAGCTGGTGATGTGAATCGGAGAAACACGTATTGCAGCGTCCCTCCAACATTCCTCATGAGCTGAATGTTACTTTTAACACGTCCAAAATGGCCTTCTACAACATTAGTTGTTATGTATTTCCCGTTGAAAAACATACGCAGAATCTCAAGCACGTATTCAATTTGAGGATACTTTCTCGCATCAGCATCGTCAACTGTGCCTCTAAACAGCTCCAACGAGTAATACCGCCTAACTTTCGTTTTACGCGTCTTCTTGTTAACCCCATCCGGTTCACTCATCATTCTCCGAAACGCATAAACACTCTTTAGTTGCGACTCTATAGCTTCAAGCAACTTACGTTTAACTTCGATAAATTCAGCACGCTGCTCCTTACTAGGGCTACATAATGCAAGCTCTCTTAAACTGCGATACAGCTTCAGTAGAAACAAATTCGAATACCTTTCGAGCTTAACTTGTAGCATCCTTCTGAGCCCAGTGATCACCGCATTATTTATTTCCTTGCAGTATTCCGAGGCATACAGCACAACATACTTTTTAAGCCTCTGAAACTCACGAATCTCTCTAGCAACCATGGACACAATACGATCGCGAGTCGCCCTCAAATACGAATCGTGATCCTTCTCTATGAGCTCAGGTAGTTCTCGCATCCGCATTCCAAAGCCAATCGCAAAGTTGATTTTTCGCTGTAGCTCATTTGCTAACATGTGATTAGCACGAATTACATCGCCTTCATACAGAATGAGTTCGTTCTTACCCAATATAGCTTCTCCTTTCAGAAGTCCCCTATATTTATCGAGTGTATCGTCATCATCTACGAAATGATCCCACCTAATAACAAGCGTATACTGCTTTTCGTTATACACGAAGTGAACGTGTACTATCCCGCGCGTATCGGGATTGTGGAACTGACGAATTACAATAGAATCCTTGAAATATTCTCTAATCGCCGAGTATATCCTTGGAGAGCCGTCCTGCAGAAAGATAAGTCTGCTGTGAAATTTCGGTTCTATCGATTTAAGGAAATTAAGAGCATCCTTGATGCTGCGTATATTTTCACCTCTAGCCAAGTATATCGACACTTTACCGTGGTTCACCTTAATTAGGATTACCGCAGTCTCACCGAAGAAGGTCGTATCGATCGATACAAGCACGTACTTTTTTAACCTTACAAGGGTCTTTATGAGGCTAATAAAATTATTGTCTATTCGTCTTTTCATTGTTTTGGAATCGACACTGCTGATGAAACGCTTCAGTTCGTTTCTCGAAACACCCAAGAGTGAAGCAATTGATGAGTTTGATAAGCCGTATCGAAACATGGCTACGGCTTTTACCAGCAAAATGTATCTGAAGATGTGTTTTTCTAATGATGTGTTCTCAGTGAAGTGCTTTCCGCATTTTGAGCAGATGTACTGGTGGATGTATGCTTTGGTGTATCCATTTGGCTTTCCCGGTGCTCCGCAGACCGGGCAGTGCATTACAGGGGTATTAGCGTTTCTCAAATACTTACCCGAACTTGGCTTGCGAGGGTCTATTTTCGGGATTCCGATGATTTCGTATTTTACGAATTTCCATAGGTCTCTGGCAGTTCCGAAGAATAAGACTGTCAGCACACATATAATGTTGATGATCGGGCTGTCGGTGTACTGCAGCTTTGCATCAATTTGCTCGGCGATGGAAGACGTTATTCTGGAGTAGTATTGACTGTTATCGAGTTTTTGTTCAATAATCTTTAAATATTCTTCTGCGTCAATTAATGATGTGTTGGTGTAGGGCATGTGCTGGAAAGTAGCGGGACGATGCTATAAACCTTGCGGTGATGCAGATGACTCCCGCTACCTTTCCACTAACTCTTTTTCAAGTGCC
>JAGGXT010000013.1 GCA_021162905.1 Candidatus Odinarchaeota archaeon
ACTCTTAACAAGTTATATGAAATATTGCAATTACTCCTTTATTTCTACTTCTGCTTATTTTTAGAAATTCATCAATAGCATCCTTTGTCTTCTTAATTATATATTTTATCCCTCTCTGTTCTAAGAAATCTAAGGTATCCTTTTCAATAGGCAGCGCACCATAATGTCCTGTACCAATAATTAGAGTATCGATAACTCTAAATCTCTTTATTGTTTCTTCTACTTCCTTTTTAGTTAGTGGGGTATGTCCATATTTTACTTTTAAAGGTTTAGATATCTCTTTTAAGCGTTTAGTAATAGTGCCATCAGAAGAAACTATCACATCTTCACTATACTGCACTCCATTAATTACTATTTGACCAAATGTGACACTTATTTCCATATGATCACCATTAAATAGTAAGGTAAAGAAAATTTATTGTTTAATGATAATAAACGTTCCAATTATTAATATTCGAAGTTCATAGCATTATAGATTTCCTTAGGAAGATTGGGGCAGTTCTTATCAAGGTAATATTTGCTTTCTATTACTTGAGCATGTAGTAGGGCTTTAAATTCGTCATCCGAAAGATATGTAGTTGGCATTAATTCCCTTAATCTTTCTTGAGATATACCTGGCACTTCTACAGGTATCAATACTTTTTCCCACACTAGGTGTGATTTCACAGCTCTTTTGTAGCTTGCAGGAGAAAAAGCTCAGTTTCTTCGATAGTCGGTCTTGTACCTCCCATGGCCTTTGGTATACCATTCATTTCAACCAGTATAGGCTCTGGTACCATTACTGTCTTATTTCCTAATTTCTTTCAACCCATTTATACCGGGCTATTATTCTTCTTGTGGTATTGAATTGATAAACTTCTACTGGATCTCCTTTCTCCTTTTCAGATATTGATAAAACCTAACTACATGAGCTGTATTTGTGACACCAGTTGTAAATGGCTGTGCGTATCTTGCAACATACCTAACCCTGCCGATAACTTCTTTTGCTTGAGCAGGATGCTCTATTGTTTTCTGATAAATAATGAAACGTTGCTACGAATAATATGTATGTTAAAAATTCCCGACCCGTACTCGGTGTTCCAACAAACGGAGATGGCCTTCAGAAGCCAACTGTTTCTTAACAGATGATCTACAAAATCTGGTGCATATAGCAAGAAAAATGCATGTGGTTCAATATTTTTTGCATCATCTGATCTTTGCTCAGATAATATTTTCTTATTCACGTTTCTTACATCACCGATTTTTCTCTTTGCTTGGCAAAAATTACAAATTATCAAATTTTGCGCTTTATCCACCCTTTCTTTATTTCTTCTATTTCGTACTTCCTTATGGCATCTTCTAATAATTTACGAGCTAATTCAAAAAACCTTTTATCAGAGTGTATAATAATACCTCTTTTAAAAACTTCCAGAGGTGTTGTATGGCCTTTTTTACACAGCTCTAAAAACTCATTAACTTTTAATCCTATAGGTTCTATTGGTATGCCAAACTCATCAAGTTGTAGAAGAATACTTAATCTATCTAGCACACGATCTGGTAGGTTATCACTTACGATTATTAAATCAATATCACTTCCCAATCCAAAAGTTCCTCTAGCCAGAGAACCTATTATAGCTACTAGTTTCGGTTTTATCTCCTTAATTAACTTATTTAGATAAAGTTCTAATTCGCTCTTAAAAGGAATGTCAACACTTATATCCATTTTCTTGCCTCACTTTTGATAAATTTTATAATCTTAGTCGCACAATCTATAGCTTTTTTAGCTGTGGGCTCATCGTAATATTCGAAGGGTGATCCGCTGTAGAAAGCATTAGCATACCGTGTAGGAATATAATGTCTATCTAATTCTCTAGAGCATACTTCTATGTCTGTATCTATCTGAATTCCTTTATTTTTTAATTCTCTAAGTAGTGAGCCTATTGAATGGCCAAACGCTGCTATGCCTAAACCATACAATAGTGCTTTTACTGAAAATTCTGCGGCTTGTTGTGCCTTAAATGAAGCCCACGAGTAGTCACCACCAAGTAAATCCTTTTTCGCACTCTCTAAAGTGTATTCTGCTTGCTTCATCCATCTCTCATATTCATCTATATCAAACATTATTTCCACCATTATTTACAGCAAATTTTGAAAATATCCGAGCTATAACTCATTTTACGTTTATATAAAACCTCACTATAAATAATTAATGTTCGGGAGTGAAAACTTACATTGTTAGAAATATGGGTTCCAGTGCTGGATAAAGTTTTTTAAATGTTTTATAGCTTTTATCGTATGTTTGTTTATTATTTGTGCTAGGAATTATTTCTTCTTTTATCTTAACCATGTTTTCTGCAGCTGCAGGCAAATCCTTATACACATTTAAAGTTACAGAGGCTATTATTGCTCCTCCGATCAACTCTGCTGTAATTATCATTGGGACTTGTAATGTTGTGTCTAAAACATCAGAGATTATATGAAGCCATAACGTGTTCTTCGCCATACCTCCACCAAATTTTATTATTTTAGGTTTATCAATGCCCATTTCCTTAAAAATTTCAGTATATAACCTAAACATGAATGCAATTCCTTCAAGAACCGCCCTTGAAAAGTGTTTCCTGTTATGCGAGAGAGTAATCCCTATAAAAGCTCCTTTTGGCACATCACTCCAATAAGGTGATCTCTCTCCGGAAAGGTGTGGAAGAAATAATAAGTTATTTGATCCAGCTGATACTTCATGAGCTTCTTTAATAGCCGCATTATATCTTTCTTCCTCATTACCTAGGAAAAAATTATTAACGAACCACTCGAAGGCTCCTCCTGCAGTAGACATAATAGCTTCTATTTCCCAAAGTTTATGGTTTATTCCATTTGGCTTGCTGAGAACTCTATTTTTGGGATCTTTTACCCTTCTTTCAACTAAAATACTGTAAGATGCTGAAGTTCCTCCGATTATCCCTGCATCACCTGACTTTACTAATCCAAGACCTATCTTTCCAACATCTGTATCGTAAGGTCCTCCAGCAATTATTGGAATATTTTTAGGCAAATTTAGTTCTCTTGCAACTTCTGGCAATATATAACCTACAATCTCACCAGAAACAAAAAGCTCAGGCATTATATCACTTGGGATACCTAAAATACTTAACTTTTCAGAGTCCCATTCTCTTTTTTCAAGGATATATAGTAAATCTTCAAAGTGGAAATCAACAGCAAATCTTCCTGTTAGCTTATAATACACATATCCCTTGCAACTTAGTGCTTTATAAATTTTAGAAAATGTCTTGGGCTCATTGTTTCTCAACCACAACAACTTAGGAAGGTTGAAAGTCGGAGGGAAAAACACCCCAAGAGCTTTTTTAATATAATTACTCTCCTTGTGAGAACGATTATCCATCCAAATCATAGCATTTCTAAGGGTTTTACCATTCTTATTAACTACTACAAGTGTTTGGTCTTGGCCAGTTACAGTTACGGAAACTATATTATCTCTCTTATCCTTTATCTGTTTTAAGCAGTCCCTTACTGTTTCCTTTACAGCTACCCAATATAATGTAGGATCTTGTTCAATCCAACCCGGACGTGGTGAGAAAACAGGATACCTAAAAAAGGAGTTGGTGATTAACTCACCCTTTTCATTAATGACGCCACATTTACATCCCCTGGTTCCTAAATCTAGTGTCAAGAAGAGATAGGTCATAGAAATCCCACTCAAGAAAGCACTAAATTTTCAAAACCTTTTGTTTTTCAGTCAGTTCTATTACTTGTCGTATGTTTTCTACCTATCATTCCTCTCATCTAAACATCTCTTTCATTACTTCTTCTGTTGTGTAATTGTCATGAATAATTTTATATAATGCTTTTGCCATGATTCTTGCATCTCTTTTATGCCAGACATTGCGGCCAAATATAACACCTACTGCACCTGCATCTAATGCATCCTCCACCATTTGGAAAATTTCTCTTAGAGATTCCTTTCTTGGGCCACCAAGAATTGCGATTGGTATTTCTACGGCATCTATTACTTCTTTGAAACTTTCTTTATCTCCCGTATAGTATGTCTTTATTAAATCAGCACCAATTTCGTATGCGACTCTGGCACAATTCTTAACAAATTTTGTACTCCATGGTGGTAAATCGCTTTTCCCTACGAATTTCATTTCAGCAACCAATGGCATACCCCAGTTTTCACAAGCTTCAGCAATAATTGCCAAATTAGAAATACTTTCAAACGCAAAGTTATGCCCTAAAAATCCATTAATAGCAACAGCATGGGCACCTAACTTAACAGCCCTTTCAACAGAACTTGAAAGTAGGTTGATCATATCTTCATTTTTTGTATTTGGTAAGTAAGCTATATCAATTCTCATAATTATTCCTAATCTAGCTCTGGCTATGATTTTAAATGCGTGTCTCAATATACCAGCATTTATAAGAACGGCATCACTAAACTCCGAAACATCATTTATTGTTTTTTTAGTGTTTTCGATCCCTTCTAATACACCATCTGATAAACCATGATCCATTGCTATTGTAACTGTTCTATCATCAATAGGATTTATAATCCTACTTAGTCGTATTTCCTTTCCAGTCATATAAAACCTCCTAATTAGGCTATTTCACACTACAGCATTTTATATTTTTACTATAATTGTTGTAGTAGAATTTTTGTTAGCTGTCTTATTATATAATTTAACATATTAGAAATATCAAGAATTCTTAATAAAAATAAGATAAAAAAAGATATGTGCTATAG
>JAGGXT010000334.1 GCA_021162905.1 Candidatus Odinarchaeota archaeon
AACGATAACTTATTACGCATTTAATTGTTGATTCATTTGTATTTCAAGTAACATTTGAAGCCTAAAAGCAGAACGAATTGATATACAAATAAAATATGGAAAGGTAAAGTTGAAGCTAAAATACCTGTATGATAGAATTTTAGAGAAATTCTAGCGTTTACGTTTTTCTTTGATTATTTTAGTGTAAACTACTATTAGTATGGCTGTAATCATGATGCTACCTATGCTTGCGTAGAAGTAGAGACTATAATCATATTGTTCGTATTGTTCGGGTGGCTCGCATCCATGACAGGGAGACACACTTTCTGCTATTTTCAAAATCAAGTGAGTATGTTTAAGTATTGTTGCATTCGGAGATATTATGAAGTGATTCAACTCGAGATCAGCACCCTCCGACGAATTCAAATCGTGAAGGAATATCATGGACCACACAAATTCATGGCTCTTATATTCGCTAATTAAATATTCTTGAGGGATTAAGAATATATTTGTCACGTTGTCAAAAACCAAACTCTGATTGTTCAAAAATCGGATGGCGTTAAGAATTGCGAGAGACGGATTATACTTTGAACTAACATTCGCACCTACAAATTCGAAGGTTCGCTTCTCCTCGTACCTTATGCGGCAAACACCATATCCAACAGAACTGTTAGAGTTTACATCGTATAAATCAAACCCCCACACTATGGTTGCTTCACCTTCAATAATAGCTTCCTTGTAATAAGTACCATTGTAGTTTGCTGCAAATATCAAATCTAGGCCTCTAATAATTACGTCACCCACTATTCCGTCACGAACGGGTAAAAGAAATTTACTGGATATATTAGGTGGTAAGTATGATGGTGCTTCTGCCCAAATAGCGGGAAACGAGACCTTAGTGCCATTTCGGTGGTACCATGTAGCATTTATGTTATAAGTAAAACCACTAACAGTTACGTTAGTCCCGTTTATGGAAATGAAACGGTCAACTATGCTACCGTGAATTATCTCGTTAAAGTATTGAATATTAAGTTTGGGGTAAGATGTCAAGTTTAAGACAATTGAGTTGTTGAAGCTTAGGGAAAGTAAGATTGCTACTATAAATAGTATTGATAGTTCTTCTCTAATAGTTGTGATTAATACTCTTCTCATCAATAAATATATCCTCCTTAATTTAAACTTCCTTTAGGAAGAATAAAAAAGTATTGAAATTAGTGACTCAAGTATAGTCATTAGGACCGCTGTATGCAAAACCAATTTTAAAATCACAATTCTTGCGAGAAGGCATTGCATCAGCAATGCGCACCCAGCCCGCTAGAAGCAAGTCACCTTCGAATATGTCCCAGTTGGAATGAGTATCATCTGCTTCTTGCCAGACTGCAGCAGCTATAACCTCATCATATCTTGGGTCGTCCTTATAAGCGCTTGGATTATTATATATGTTCCATGTAGGATCCGTGTGCATCCAGAAGTACTCGCTACCAGACGGATTATTTACCCAGACCTCCGCGAATGCGTGGGCCGTAAAATTACCATCAACTTCATGGAGGGATATTATCATGTATCTAGCGGGGACATTAAGGGCACGCATAAATGACACATATAGGGTTGCATATTCATCGCAGACGCCATGATATTTTCCATCGCTAAACACATGATTGAGTGTATAGAGATCTGCCGCTGTTAAATTCTTGAAAGTGTATTTAAGGCCGTTATATTCAAATAGTACGGTTGAGGGATCGTATTTAAAATGATCATGAACCCAATGCAACACCTTGACAGCAGCCTCATATAATGTATCTATATATGAATAATAGCTATCTACAGACTCACCAGCTTTTTTAATGACAGTCCATGAATACCAATGAATCTGATCGGATACCTCAAATACATTCTCGGACGGATCTACCAGTTGCGGTGATGGATAGTCATTCGTATTAAATCTCTGAACAAAGTTATATCCTGCGTCAGTAAGCCATTCCCAGCCCCACCAAAATGTTAAACCTGCCAGAATTCTTTTGTATCCTACACTTGTGTATTTTGTAGTTACGGGAATATATATCCATACAGAGTTTAGAGTTGATAAGTGAATATGTAGCTTTATTTTTCAAAAAGGGGCTGAAATTTGATTTTTTGAGGCATATTTTTTACAAGTGCTCGAGTACATCGATAAATTTAAATTAATGAAAATTATATTTTTAGGTGCACCTAAGTTTAAGAGAAATAGGGGTCGCCATATGAACCTACTTACTATTCTTATAATTTCCCTCATAATCTTTGGCATAACAAGTATATTATCCCTTTTTGGAAAAGGTGGTGGTGAATTCTTCGTGCCTATCCTATTAGCTTTTTCGGTTCCGTTTAATCAAGCAGCAACCGCAAGCTTGTTTATTCTTTTATTCTCAGGAATGTCTATGACCTACGTCTATCACAAACATAAAATGATTAATTGGCCATTAGTTGGTTTTCTTATTGTTATTTCCTCAATTATGTCTTTTCTAGGTGGATTTTTTGCGCATTTGATTCCTGCCATA
The DNA here is from genome assembly GCA_021162905.1 of Candidatus Odinarchaeota archaeon. Next base: position 2,514 of record JAGGXT010000334.1, read on the forward strand.
TACTTAAAATTTCTATTTGCTACTATTTTGTTGGTTTCTGCTGTTTTTATTGCAAAACCGATTCACAAGAAAGACCCAAGTGTAGAAGCCAAAAAGAAAACAAGCAAGTGGTATTGGAAAAACACATTTGAAGGTGAGGAATATTATTTGAACTTGCTTGTTTTACCTCTTGTTGGAGTAATTGCATTTATTGCTGGTTCTGTAGGTATATCTGGAGGCGGTATAATTGTCCCCCTTCTTATTGTTGTAGGTGGTCTTCCTCTTAAAGTGGCTTTTGCAGTTAACGCTGTTCTTGTCTTTGCAAATTCTCTTTCTGGATTTCTAGGACATGGATTAGCTGGAGAGTTTAACCCTACACTAGCTATTCCTCTTGCTATTGCTGGATTCTCAGGAGGGCAAGTTGGATCAAGATTTGCAAAGAGGGTTCATACAGAGCATCTAAAAAAAGCATTTATCTTCATTTTAGTGTTTGTTGCGATATGGATGCTCGCCAATGCACTTCTATGAATGTGTAGAACTAGCATAACAAAGTAAGTTTCAGTAAAAAGGACTAAGAAAGAAAAAATGTGAAATTTACTGTATCATACATTATTTATTTAATATTATATATTCATCTATCTTTGTCATCCAAGCTTACCCGAGTTCAATATATTATTCGGGTCAAGTGCATTTTTAATTCTTCTTAATAATTCTAGGCCAATATCAAGTTCTTTTTTTAATCTAAGAATTACGTGTAATTCCAACTCCGTGATGATGACTGATTGTGGCACCACTATCAAGGCATGCTTGCATTATTTTGTCCCAAGCGCTTTTTAGATGAATAAATAGATCATCCTCAACATATCTAACGACAAATGTGAAGTATATGCAACCTCCTGTTGTATATGCATGTGAGAAGTGAGCCATCAGTAAAATTTCTAAATCAGAAACAGAGTCACGAATCTTGTGGTACACAGTTTTTAACTTATCTCATGTTGCTGCGATTTCTATAGTATCAGCAATCCATCCTTCGGAACCTATAATCAAGCGTTTTAAGTCTGGGCCAACAGATGTATTTGGGACATTTAGTGTTTCCACAATTTCACCAGTTAGAAGTACAAATTCAAGTCCTAAAAAATGTCTTCTATATTGCCATACTTCGTTGATACAGTTCCAGAGGCACGAGTTGCAAGAAAAACACCAATTGTCACTACATTACTGATAATCTGTCTTAAAATTCAACTTCATAACTTCAATATAACATTGTTTTAGCCAACAAAGCAAGGAGAGCGAAAAACTTTTAAGATGTTCAACACTTTGAAACTCATTATACGAAAAATTAAGAGTTAAAGAAATATGTTTAATTTGGATCCCCAAAGTGATTTAGAAGAGAGTGATATCAATAAAGGTTTAACATACTTACTATTTGATGGTATTTCATCGCAGAGCATGTCTAGCCTTGCTAGTGGTGCGTTCATCATATCGTTTGCTATTCTTCTAGGTGCAACCAACCTAATGATTGGCATTATAGCAGCGATTCCATTCTTAACAAATATAGCGCAATTGATTGCAATCTGGATTATCGAAAGTACTCATAAAAGAAAGATAGTAAGTGTCGTAAGCTCGTTTATATCAAGAATGTCTTTAATTCTAATAGCCTTAATACCGATATTTTTTTGATGGATTTTCCATCACAGCGCTATTAATCTTTATCGGAATCATGGGCATATTTGCATCGATTTCATCTGCAGCATTTAATTCTTGGATGCGAGAATTAATACCTAAGAATATAAGGGGTAGATATTTTGCAAAAAGGGTAAGGATAAGTATCGCAGTTGGTAGCGTTCTTAGCATAATTGCAGCTATGTATGTTGATGGGGTTCAGCGGATGTCCGCATTAGTGAGCGAACATCCACCTTGGGCCTCATCAGCCTCAGCTCCCTCTGGGTTCATGGGGAGCAAGTCATCGGTCTCGACCCCGTTCAGGGTAACCCCGCAAGCCCCACATCGCAGCGTCCTTTCACACCGCAATGTCCTTTCGGTGCTTTACTCCCACCACATTCGGACATTGCTTCAATACTCACAAGTGCTCACAAATTATTTAACTGTTTCGGAAGGCGTTATTACTATATACGACACCAATATTATACTTAAGTACTCTTCTATTTTTGTTGCAGCATTTGTATTCGGGCTTATGGGTATTATTTTTCTTTCACTAGTCCCTGAACCTAAAATGAAAGACAATGAACACTTTAACATTAAGAATATTGCAAAACCATTTAAGGATAAGAGATTTAAAAGGTTAATAATGTTTATTTTTGTATGGTCTTTTGCTTGTTCCCTTGTAACTCCTTTCTTCGTGGTGTATATGTTAATCCGATTAGGATTGCCATTAAGTTTCGTAATAGGAGTTACTGCGCTTAGTCAGATAATTACAGTTCTTCTATTACCAATATGGGGGAACTTAATTGATAAATTTGGAATTAAACCTGTCATGAGATTGGGTGCAATTTTTTATCTAATCGCAATTGCACTTTGGCCTAAAGAAACTGTTCTTTTTGATGAAAATCTTTAAATGTTTTTATGAATAAATATGAACATACGGCAGTAAAAGAAACTTTATACGCTCAAGCAGGCAAGTGAAATACTCGGAGCCCACCGAAAACAATTCAACGGTGGGATAGAGGGGGAAATCCGAGTCGTTAGAGCGCCAGGAGGCAGAAGAAGAATACCCGAAAGCGAAATAAAGCGGATTCTCGGCGAAATTACCGAAAATGGCCAGGTTATAGGCTACGCAAGAGTCTACAGCAATGCCCAGAAGGACGATTTGGAGAGACAAATCGAATCTCTAAGAAGGAAATCTAACCTATCGGCATCTAGCTCAGAATGTATTAACTGGGATCCTAATGGATACTTTATGTTTGACCCTCGAATGTAGTCAACCATGT
>JAGGXT010000296.1 GCA_021162905.1 Candidatus Odinarchaeota archaeon
CCACTCTCTATCATAAATGATTTTAACTTATGGAAGAAAATTTCTAAGTTGATTTTTTGCTTATTACCTGTTTAATATTTTTAAGCAGATCACTTATTCCTTCATTCTTTATTGCGGATATAAAAATTATGTTCTCATTTATTTGCTTTTTTAACTCTTCGAATTGAACCTTAGAAGCTATATCTTTTTTATTCGCAACAGGAATTATTGGGATCTGAGGGAATAGGTTTTTTATTTCTAGAAAGAGAGAAACTTGCTGATTAATAGGAATACTAGACAAGTCACTAGGGTCAAAGATAAAAATAATAAGGTCTGCTAAGTGTTTTAAAGCTGCAATTGCTTGTAGTTCAATTTTATTTCTTTTTGATATAGAACGATCAAGTAACCCAGGAGTATCAATAACTTGAATCATAAAGCCATTTAGCTTAAGATGGCCTATTATTATATTTCTTGTAGTGAATGGATATTCTGCAATCTCTGGCTTTGCAGAAGAAATTTGTCTAACTAAGGTACTTTTACCTACATTTGGTGCTCCAGCAATAGTAATAGTTTTTAGATTTGGATCTGCGTCAGGTAATTTTGAGAGAGTTCTTCTAACATTTTCAAGAAAGATCAACCTATCATTGATATCAGATACCAATGATGCAAGACGACCAAAAGCAGCTCTTCGATAGTTAATAACCTCATTTACTTGTTTTGCAGAGAGTATTCTTCGTGAATATTGTTTCTTTAGTTTTTTCATAACTTCTATAGCTCCAGAAATGGAGCCTAAGGCCTTTCTAATTTTGTTAACGTCAAAAAGTATATCAGCTATTTCGCGATAGAATGGATGAATATTGTCAAACGACGGATATTCTTTTACAACCTTTGTAAGTCTATTAATAACTATTTCATATGCTGTATTAAGTTTAGCGTGAGCCAACTTTCTAGCACGTATTATAAGAGGTATTCGCTTAGATTGAGAAGTAGACACTTTTGCACTTCTCTTAAAGGCTATATCTATTAATTGCTCACCTGGTAAAATGGGAGATATGTTTCGAAATGGATTTAAGTGCTTCATTTAAATCACTAAATTAGTTATTAATGACAATCTTTAAAATATATCTACTTTTATTTGAAAAATAAGACACAATTAAAATTTCTTGGAATTGGTGACTTGTATGATAAAAATTGATGGAAGTATGGGTGAAGGTGGAGGGCAAATATTAAGGATGTCTGTGGCCCTCTCTGCGGTACTAGGATTACCAGTAAAGATCTATAATATAAGAAAAAAAAGAAGCCCGAGTGGGCTAAGGCCACAACATCTTAATGCTGTTAAGGCGTTAGCTATGTTGTCTGATGCAGACATTCGAGGTTTGCATATTGGATCAGAAGAAATTGAATTTATACCTAGAGAACTTAAGGGAGGAAATTTTAAAATCGATATAGGAACTGCTGGAAGTATAAGCCTTATGCTTCAAGCATTACTGCCGGCGGCAGTTTTTTCTAGAAAGCAAGTTAACTTAGAGATTCGTGGTGGTAGCGATGTTCCTTGGTCACCACCTATAGATTATATGAGAATGGTTTTTTTGCCAACTATTAAAAAGATGGGAGCTAATATCGAAATAGAGCTTATTCGCCGAGGACACTACCCTAAGGGAGGAGGTATTGTAAGAGCTATTATCAATCCAGTAAAAAAGTTAGAATCAATAAGAATTACAGAGCCAGGAAAAGTTATAAAAATTAAAGGGATCTCTCATGCTGTGAGATTACCATCACATGTCGCTGAACGACAAGCAAATTCAGCAATTGAGATTTTAAGAAAAAATGGATTTAACAATATAGAAATTATTAGAGAATATTATGAGAGAAATAAAGATCCACACATTGGTCCAGGAAGCGGTATTACTCTTTGGGCAATTACTGAAAAAAGTATTTTGGGAGGAGATGCTCTAGGAGCACGTGGAAAACCAGCTGAAAAGGTTGGAGAAGAAGCTGCTAGAAAATTACTAAATGAAATTAATTCAGGTGCTGCTTTTGATAGACATATGGGTGACATGTTAGTTATATGGAGTTATCTTGCAGATGGATTAAGTGAATATACAACATCTGAGTTAACACTACATGCAAAAACATGTTTAGATCTAATAAAAATTTTTAATCCCAACGCGGAGATAAGGGTGGAGGGAGACATTGGCAAACCAAGTAGAATAACAATAAGAGGGATTTCGTTTGAGGGATATTAACCAAAGAAACCTTGTTTATGAACTATTGAAGAAAATTCCCAAAGGAAGAGTTGTTACATATGGAGATATAGCAAAAGTACTTGGAATAAAATCTGCTAGGGTAATTGGATATTATATGAAGACAAATCCCACACCAGTTATAGTGCCGTGTCATAGAGTTGTAATGGGAGACGGAAGTATTGGCGGGTTTTCCCTTGGTATAGAGAAGAAAATTAAACTTCTTAATGAGGAGGGTATTTCCGTAGTGAATAATAAAATAGTTAATTTTGAGAATATTAAAATGACAATTGATGAGTTAAAAGAGATACTTAGGGAAATTAAAAGATATAGAAAGTAAAGTATAATATGTGATAACTACATAACTACTTATTCATCCTTGCTAGCTAATGTTTGAAGACGCTCTGGGCCTTTAATTTCCTTTATATAATCTACTATCACTTTAGGAACCAAATGTTCCCATGGTTTATTCTCAAGCATAAGTTTTCTGATATATGTTGCGGAGTATTTATCCCTTTCGAGAAATGGAATTTTTCGAACCTCATAACCTTCTTTCTCAAATAGAAGCGTAACAAGAGAATTATTTGAGTATACTACATTGAATGTTGGAGATAAAGCCTTTACATGAGATACCCATATGTCATTATTATTTACATCAGGAATTGGAACTATCCAAAACCTCGTAATTGGGATATTTTCACTTAGTAGTCCTATGCGAATCATATACATCCTTTCACCAGCTGTAAACGGATTACGAATCGAATAACTTAATTGGGCACTACCAATACCAATTACAACTTCATCGCATTCATTTAAAATATACTTTATAGCATGTAGATGCCCTTTGTGGAACGGTTGAAATCGACCAATATAGAATGCCCTACAGAAAGTCATATTACTCACCTAAAAATACTTTTACGGTATCACCAACTTTTACGTTAAGAAGTTTTGATGCATTACCCTGGTTTATTGAAATTTCTAAGAAGTTAAAACTATCAATAAAACAGAGTAGATGCCCTATTGGAACATGGCCAAAAGATTTAACGAAGGGGATATTTAACTTTTTGTCCTTTATTTCAATACTTATTTGACGCCCATAAAGTTTATCTATATTTTTTAAATGAGAGACATGGATATTTGTAATAATATTCCCGAAATCATCGATGTGGATAACCCTTCCTAATAGTCCCTCTTTTTCAACTATAGGTTCTGAAAACGGAGGTATCACTATTTCGTCTATGCTTAGCGATCTACCAATTGAAGAAAAATTACCTGTACGAGCTAAATGAGCAGCGACGGGAGCAAAGATATCTCTACCATGAAAAGTCGAAGAGACATTTTGGAGAAATAATTCTTCGTTTTCTATTAGTCGTATTTCAACGATTCCATCTATTTTAGAAGCAAGTGTCAATAAGCCATTATCAGGACCTATAAAAAAATAATTTTTTGTTTTTATCGCAATCGCTTTTCTTTCTGTCCCAACACCAGGATCTACAACACCAACATGTATTGTCCCCTTTGGAAAATAACTGAATGCAGACGCTAGGATAAATGCGCCGCTTAAAACGTCAAACTTTCTAACTTCATGAGAGATGTCTATTATTCTTACAGATGGACATATTGACAATATTACACCTTTCATTATTGCTACGTAGCTATCACGTAAACCAAAATCAGTGGTCAGTGTAATAACCGTCATGTTCGATTATTCCTCCTTGAGTTCTTTAAACTTATCAAGAATACGTTTAAATATTTCATTCATAGGGGAGGGTGATAATTTATATAATCGCTGAACGATCAATTCAGGCATGCTCTTTGCAAGGTAATTAAATTTTGGAGATCTATCTACTATTAGATTTAGATTTTCATCAAGTCCTTTTGCTTCAATACCATCTATACGTAGCTTGGCATTTGTTAATTTTGAGATTCTTTCAGCAAGGTGAGATACCAATACAACACATGTATTTTCATTTTTGTCAAATAAATTCAGCATTGTTGATATTATCTTTGCTGCAGCATCAGCTTCTGTCGATGCTTCCCATTCATCAAAACAAACTATTTTTTTAGCCGACGAGATCACAAGATTGGCCATTCTTTTTAGAGAAGTTTCAAACGCACCAGCATCCAACATTCCTTGTGATTTGGCGTAAAAAAATATTTGGTCAAAAAGGCCAGTTATAGCTTTTTTAGCAGGAACAGGTAAACCCATCTGACTAAGTATAACTATTTGTAATAATGTATGCAAAAGCGTTGTTTTTCCACCGCTATTTGCACCACTTAGAATAATAACACGTTCACCGTGTGTATTGGGGAAGTTTAATGGAACATCACCAACAATATAATTTACTGGCTGGACTTTATTAAAATCAAATTCAAACTCTTTTAGCAAAAACAAATTTATAGCTTCAGTGAAAGCTATACCAGTATATTTAGTATCAACAATAGGCGGATTTAAATCGTATTTTTCAGAAAATTCGCCTATCGTAAGATAAAAATCAAGCTCAAAGAAACAATTAATGGCATCCTGGATTGCGTTTTTTAATCGCTTTAGCTCATAAGCCACCTGCCTTATGAGTTCGTATTTTCGTATATTATAATCTCGACGAATTTTGCTTTCTAGTTCCTTAACTTTGGCAGGATTTGCCTCTATTGGAAGAACATACGTTCGTGGAAAAATTTCCTCAACCCAGTAACTTTCGTCGAGGTTTAAAATCTCATATAGTTTACTCTCAGCAGTATCTATACTTGAATAAATAATTTCAGTTATTTCCTCTGGAAGATAATTTCTTAGTTGCGAAGGATCTATGGATTCTTCTTTTGCTGCCTCAAGAATTTTTAAAATTTGCCTACCATCTATGGTTACTGCGCTACTTCCAATTTTTCTCTTAATCTCTTCATTAAGCAATGCTTCAGCTTCTCCCACGGCCGAATATAGTAATTCATAAGCTCTTCTAAGATTATCTAATTCACGATCCACGCCTTCTTTTATTGACATATCCTCATTAATTATATTGACTACATCTCTTGCCTTTTTTAGAGCTTCAAAATCAACTTTAGACAAAATTTGATTTAGAGGATATATTTCTTTATATTCATATAGAAGGCTTGATAACTCTAAGACCGCACGAATTGTTTCTAAGTTTTCTGAAAAGAAAGAGAGTATTTTCTCTGGGACTATGTCTTCTTCTCTTACACTTTCAGTAACATATAGATTTGTATAATCAAATTTGGTAGTTGAAACAGGTTCCTCTGTTATTAAAATGACGAAATCAAATGTACTTAGAAACTCAGGTAACTTATTTAGATTTTCTATTTTCTCAACCATGATGTACTTATCAAATTCATATTCTTTAATTGTTGATAGATATTCTTC
>JAGGXT010000300.1 GCA_021162905.1 Candidatus Odinarchaeota archaeon
CAAAAAACCTTTTTCAGTGTTTATAATTGACATCTTTTCCTCACTATATTATCACGCTAAGACTCACTAGTTCTCACTAACTCCTCTAGTGTCCATCTTAGTGCATTTAAAATTCTTTTAAGCCTTCTATCTGTTCTATAATTCTTAATAACAATTCTTTCAATTATACGTTCCTTTGCGGTGATTTCGTAGTCTAATACTTTATCCTCTGACAATCTTCCATCTTTAACTGCATCTATATCCTCACGTTGCAATGACAATAAGACTTTATTTAAGAAAAACTTTGTGAAAGGTGATGCACGCATGTCGAATGTTAATCCCTCTGCTGGAGTTATAATGATAGTTTGATTTTTAATTGAAACTCTAGCAAGAAGCTTTCCATCTTTTGAATAGAGTGCCTCTATTTTTTCTAATTGTTCAGCCTCAGCCTCTTTTTTCTCAGTTTCTGGTAATAACTCTGTGGCTGGTTTAAAACTCTCTCTCATTAATAATCTATCAATTGTTTCTAAAACACGTTTTAACTGCTCTAATTCGTATTCTAAGTCTCGAATTTTCTTCTCCGTTTCCTCTATTTGCCTCTGAACAAAAGCTCTCAGTTCTGCTAAATCTTTAGTAGCCTCACCATTCAAACTTATCACCAGCTTTATTATATATTCGTTAATACATAATAATTAAGCATTATTATTTTTCGACTATTTTAGCGATTATTATTGATAGAGATATTTATTAATTCTGTTACTTACTAATCCTAAAAAGAAAAACAAGTTAAAATACGGGATTGAAATGACTGGATATGTAATAGTCCGTTGTCCTCGCTGTGGGCACTTCACATATTCACGCGTAGGAACTAAAGCTCGTCAGTGTCCTTATTGCGGAAAGGTATTTAAATTAACACTAGATCGAAGAATTAAAGAAGTAGCGAGAATACATGACGCAAAAGCAATAGTTCAGTACCTCAATAAGAAAGAAATACTTAGTAGAGCAAAAAAGAAGAAACAAGTAATCATTGAAGGCAAAAAACGTTTAACGCATCTACATAAACTCAGAAAAGAAATAGTTACCCTTCTAAAGAAACAGTCAAATGAACTCGGTGATATCGATCTAAATAAATTTGTAGAAATAGTGGAATCTGAAGGCATTCCTTGGGACGAAGCCTCTTTGATATTGGAGAATTTAAATGAAGAAGGGTATATAATATTCCCTGAACCAGATAAAATAAGAATTGTTAATAGTATTTGTGATAAAAGAGTGTCTTCTTGCAGTATGCAAAAATTGCTCAAGTACATAGAGGCTCTATTTATAGAAGCCGAAGATAATGAACTAACATACGACACTTTACTAAAGAGAATATTGGAGATTGGATGCTCAGAGATAGATCTAAAGAGAGCAATAGAGATATTATCAAATAACGGATATATATACGAACCCAAACCCCAAACTTATCGCATTGTAAAGAGAAAATAAGAAAAAAGTTGTTTACTGTTATTTAGTTAAGAGTTTTTTCATATGTTGGTAACCAAGTTCAAAAGCCTTCATATTAGCATCTATAGTTTTTGGAGGGACCATCTCTCTTACGGTCTCTTTTAATATCTCATTGTCAAATGGAAATATCCCAAGAGCTGCTGCAGCGCCTAGCATTACAATATTTAATGTTCTTATATTGCCAGCATCCAAGGCTAATTTTGTTCCATTTAGTACATATACGTCTTTAGCCAATTTCTTCAATCCGTTAATAATTTCCTCCATCGATGGGTACTTTGCAAAACCAAAGTTTATATCCGCTGATGGTATATTTCTTTCCTCCATAACGATAATCCCATCTGGTGAAATGTATTTAGTTGCAACTCTTAATGTCTCTAGAGGCTCTAGACCTATAATTAAGTCAGCTCCATCTTCTTCAACCATTGGTCCATGAACATCTTTTCCTATCCTAATATGACTTGCGACTGCACCACCTCTCTGAGCAGCTCCGAACTTCTCTCCAACTCTAGCATTTAGTCCTGCTTTTACAGCAGCTGCTGCAATTATATGACTGAGCCTAACACTACCTTGTCCTCCAACTCCACAAACTATAATATTTAATTCATCTTTAACCATTACTCATCACCTGCCTTATGTATAGCATTACTTGGACAAACTTGAGCACATATATTACATCCTACGCAAAGTAATGGATCAATAAAGGCTTTTTTCTTATCGAAATTGAAGCCAATAGCTGGACATCCGAGCATTACGCACTGCCTACAGCCAATACATTTGTCCTCGGACACGACGTATTTGGTAGGTATTAACCTCTTGTGTCTCAACGCCTGAAGAGCGCACTCTCTTCTGAATATAATTACTGATAGTCCATCATAATCTAGTGCTTCAAGAAGAGCTTTTTCACATTCCTCCAAATTATAAGGATCCACAACCCTTACGAATTTTACACCAATAGCTTTAATAACATCCTCCATGCTTAGAACATTTGCAGGAGCAGCGCCTAGTAGCTTATCCGTTGACGGATTTGGCTGATGCCCAGTCATTGCAGTCCAGTGATTATCTAGAACCAAAAGTATAGCTTTTACATTATTATACACAGCGTTTGCAAGGTTTGGAATATTTGCATGGAAGAATGACGAATCTCCTGTAATTCCTATTATTGGGCCATCTTTATATCCAGCTTGATATTCGCCCTGTACCATACCCCACTCAGTGCCCATAACATATTCTACATCTGACATTTCATATGGATAAATCGTTGCTATAGGATACCCTTTTGACTCTTCTGTGTACTCTGCCTTTATTTCTCTTCCATAAACACCATATCCTGACATTTCATAGCATCCTATTCCAACATTAATTATTGGTACCTTAGCTTTTTTCTTTATAAGAGCTCTTCTTAAAGCCCAGAATGTTCCAAGGTGCGGGCAGCCAGCACACCACATACTACTTCTAGGTGCTATTAATTTTGAAACCTCTTTCTTAATTTCACTTCTTTTATTATCCTTAGAAATTTTAATGCCTGCAAAATTAGCTATTGCTTCATTTACCATATCAGGGGATAATTCGCCACACTTAGGTAAGACATTATCGTCGTACATTTTCCCAACAATTTCGATTGTTAACTTAAGCTCTTGAGCATACGCTCTGACTTGCATCTCAACAACAGGATCTCCTTCTTCAACAACCATGACCTTGGAAGATTTTTCAAGTAGAGCTTTAAGTTTTTTCTTTGGCAATGGGAATGGAGTACCTATCTTCAAAAAATTCATTTTATCTGACAGGTTAAGTTTTTTCAAAGCATCCATAACATATGAATTAGCGATTCCTGATGATATTATACCTGGAAGATTATCTCCATTAATTTTAAGTTGATTAAACCGCAATTCCTCGACTAATTCCTCTGCTTTTTTAAGTTGTTCAAATTGCCATTCTCTTTTACCTACTGGTCCAGGTGGACCATAAACGTCCCAACGGAATGGTAGGCCCCAATGTTTATCGAAAGCTATTTTATTTTTAACTCTCCTAATTTCGCCATATGTAACATCGCCGCTAGCATGACCTATTCTAGTAACCGATCTTAAGAACACAGGTAGCTGTAATTTTTCAGAAATATCAAATGCCTCTTTAGTCATCTCTTTTGCCTCATGAGCATCCATGGGTTCCAATATTGGTACTCCTGCGTGCATTGCTAGCATTCTTGTGTCCTGTTCAGTGCTACTATAGTGTGCATTAGGATCGTCAGCTACAACAACTACAAAACCACCACGAATACCAGTATACGCTAATGTAACAAAATCATCCATTGCCCAATTTAAACCAGCATTTTTGCACGCAAATAACGCCCTAGCCCCCACAATTGCTGCACCTGCAGCTACATTAAAAGCGACTTTTTCATTTATACTCCACTCAGCATGTATTCCTAAATCCTTAGCTACTGCGGTTAGTGTTTCTAAAATCTCAGAACTTGGGGTTCCTGGATAAGCTGCTGCTACTTGCACTCCACCCTCTATAGCTCCTCTTGCAATAGCTTCGTTACCCATCAATAGGTATCGTTTTCCAGGGGAATCTTCAATAATATATGATGCCATTCCTATACACCTCAAACTCTTTTAAGAAGACACACTAAAGACAGTGTTATAAATTTTTCATATGATTTTTTAAAATTCAAACATACTTTTCTAACATTTACCCCAATAATGATTGTTTTTTATATACAATTGTAACAAAATATTTATTTTTTGAACAGAGAACACATAAATTTGCTTTCTTTTTAAAAAATGTTTTTAGAAAGATTTATGAAAAAAATGATACGCTCTGAGTATTAGCCTATAGCAAAAAACTCGGTGTTGGTTATGAGATCTGAATATACAAAACCAAAAATTATTGTTGAACCTCCCGGTCCGAAAGCTAGAGCAATTATTGAAAAAGATCATGAAATGCTTTCTCCTTCTTTAACAAGAACGGCTCCATTAGTTGCATATAAAGCATCTGGTGTATTTGTTGAAGATGTTGACGGAAATGTATACCTAGACTGGGGCTCAGGAATTGCAGTTGTCAGCGTAGGTCATACAAATCCAGAGGTTGTTCAAGCAATTAAGGCCCAAGTGGAAAAACTTATTCATGCTAATAGTCTTGACTACTATACAGTTCCTCAAGTAGAGTACGCTGAAATGCTTTTTAAGGTAACCCCGGGGAACTTTAAAAAACGAATTTTCTATACAAATAGTGGTAGTGAATCCATCGATACTGCAATCAAAGTTGCAAAATGGCATACAAGGCGATACTATGGATTAGGATTTATTAATGGTTTTCATGGAAGAACCCTTGGAGCGGTAACATTCACAACTACCGATCTTGCTGCCAGACGTGGTTACTTTCCATTATATCCAGTAGCCGTTTATGCTCATTACCCATATTGTTACAGATGTCCCTTCAAGCAAGAGTATCCTGATTGTGGCTTATATTGCTTCGACTATATTGAAAATATAATTTTCAAGAAATTAGCTCCCCCAGATGAAACAGCATTTATTCTAATAGAGCCTATACAAGGCGCCGGTGGATATATAGTCCCTCCAAAGGAATTTCTTCCTAAGCTACAAAAACTAGCTAATGATAATGGAATAGTTTTTATAGTGGACGAAGTGCAAACAGGATTTGCTAGAACGGGTAAAATGTTTGCATGCATGCACTGGAATGTTGAGCCTGATGTCTTAGCTGTTTCCAAAGCTATTGCACATGGTTTACCTGCTGGTGCTGTCATAACTAAGGCTGAGGTCATGGATTGGGGGCCAGGAGCCCATGAAGGGACGTTGAATGGCAACCCCGTTGTAATGGAAGCTGCTAAAGCTGTCCTTAATTATATAATAAAAAATAAACTTGATGAGCGAGCTGCAGAATTAGGAGAATACATGAAAAAGAGGTTTAATGAATTGGCAGAAAAGTATGAAATAATCGGAGATGTTCGTGGACTTGGATTAATGATAGGCATTGAGCTTGTTAAAGATAGACGAACTAAGGAACCTATAAAGAAGACAAGAAATGAACTAATACAGAGAGCATTTAAGAAGGGTCTATTGTTGCTTGGAGCTGGTGAAACAAGCATACGAATAGCTCCACCACTGATAATAACCAAGGAACAGATTGATATGGGATTTGAATTATTTGAGGAATCATTAAAAGAAGTAATCTCATAAATTATATTTGATAGTGGTTTGTACCTCTCCCATTTATTTTATTTTCTTTATTGTGGCTTGATTAGTTTATTTACTTTTCACATTATTTACTCTTATAGATATATAGTAGACTAACAGAAAATATTATAATCTTAACTTTCCTACTATATTTTATGGCGATACAAATGCAAAGTATTTCTTCCACTACCAAGCCAAAGCAGTTACTTGTAGTGATTTTGCTATTATCAATTCTCTTTAATCCAATGATTCTTCAGCCATTAATTATGAACTCAGAAGATTTTATTGCTAAAGCGGTTTCTCATGTTCCTCCTGAGGATGCTCCCACATTTAATGAAACATTTAATTGGGATGACTATTTTAACACGTCTACAGGCCAGCAGCCAACATTTAATTTGTCATATCCTCCAACTACGGACTTTTTGCCATTGTTTGGTAGTGGCCTTGTAAACCCAAATGAACTGGTTTTCACTGTAACGCCTACATCACCCCCACGATATTGGCGCTTAGAGACATATGATTATTTTGATGGGCATTCGTGGAATAAGACGATGCTTGATAAAGTGGAAAAACAAAGTTTAGATAGTCCAACTGGTGAAACCGAATATACTATAGTTCTTAATTTAACTCATACATCGACAGACTCGCGTTATATTCCAACTTTATGGCCGAAACCTTTAATTCTCTCATATAATTCTCCTGATGCTTTTTTAGTTACATTTTACGAAGATGATTATGACTGCCTAATAATGGACACTATTTTTACTGAGAGTGGTACGTCTGAATTTCAATTTGTCACAGCGTCGTATAGTGTTGATTTAGATAGTATTAAAGACTCTGCTTTACCTCCTGAATACACACCTCAATATATTAAAGATAAATATTTGCAAGTCCCATCAAATCTGGATCCCGGTGTTCAAGCATTTTCGTCTCAGTTTTCTGGATTAAGCGGCGATACATTCTATAGAGCAATGATAATAATGGCCTATTTTAGGACTCATTTCTATTTCGATTATGACATTTTTCTAAATGGTGGTGGTCCATCTCCTGACGAGGACGTAGTTGCTTGGTTTTTAAATAGAGGTGGTGGAACATCTGCTCATTTTGCTACAGCTTTTGCTATAACTCTCAGATTGAATGGTATAGCAGCCAGACCGGTTTTTGGTTTCACACCGGGATTTGTTGAAGGTGATGTTAGAAAGGTATATGTACTTAATTTTCACGTTTGGGTTGACGTATGGGTACCTACACCAGATGGTGGAATGTGGGTACAGTTTGATCCAACACCATTGCCAAAAGAACTCTTGCCAGAAGAAGATGAAAATGTTGTAAGTATAACATACGAACTTAATATAGTGGATTATCCCCCATTCTTTGTAAATAGAAATGAAACGTTTTCTTTTTCAGCTCAAGTCCTCCAAAATAAGATGCCTGCAGAAAATATTTCTGTCCGTGTTTATGACTTGACCGAAAATATGTTACTTTCTGAAGAAACTACAAACTCTTCTGGTCTTGTGACGTTTAATATCACTTTTGATAATAATTTTGTTGTTGGGCAACATAATTTATTAATAACCTCTGATTTCGCATCCAATTATACTGTCGTCTTCCTGAGTGGAAATACGTCCATATCTATTGATGTTTCTTCAGATAAGCCACTTTGGGGCTCAAATTTAATTATTTCAGGAAAACTTTTTGATCCTTTAAATGGAAAAGGTGTTAGTGGTCAGAATGTAAGTATCTTCTTTGATGGAAATAAGGTAGCTGATGTCTTCACTGATGATAATGGACAGTATAAGTTCCCGATTTATATGGATCCGTATACCATATCATTAGGAAATCATACAGTTAACGTAGTCTTTATGGGGAATCTTACATTGTACGGCTCTGATAATAATTTAACTGTAACTGTAGAAACAAAGCCTATTCTCTTATTAAACGTTGATAAGACGAGAGTGGAACGTGGTAAGTCGCTAATGATATATGGCAGTTTGGTTTTAATAAATGATACTGTGATGGAGTCAGAAAATGTGGAAATTCACTGGATTAATACTACTGATAATATAATTAGTATTCAAAGCACAGATCATAATGGTGCTTTCAACTTTACATACAATATAAGCCCAGATCATGAACCATACCAAGTACGTTTATATGCCTTTTTCGATTCGTCGTATCCTTACATATTAGATTCAACTTCTACAACAATAAATGTTATTATTTATATGAATGTAACAATCACTGTGTCCGTAACCCCTCATACTCTTAATCATACCCAACAATTTACAATCAATGGTACAGTTTATGATGACAAGGGCAATCCACTTCCTGATGTGGAGTTGATAATGCTATTCAATAACACAGCACTTCCTATCATGGGTGGTACATCAGCAAGGATTACATCAAATTCCGATGGAACATACTCAATAACTCTTAATGCTACAACGGACTTAACTGGATTATATATAATTACAGCCTCCGTAACCAGCAATTTATATGAACCATTTTCAGATTCGGATTACATAGAAGTTTGGTCTTTCACAAAAACGATAATAATAGAGAGAACACCGTCTTTTACGATGCCTGGAGAGCAAGTTAATGTAACTGCAGTTGTAATAGATGATAATAATCAACCAGTTCCTGGAAATCTTACAGTATATGTAAATGGCGTGCCTAGCTTGAGCGCAATTACAACAACAGGAGCCATTTTATTAGTTATTAATGTTCCTGATAATTATACTCAACCAACTATGAATATTTCTTTATCATTTAATGGAAAAACTTACTATTGGTCCTCCTCTAGCTCAAACGTAACTGTTTTTATCTTTAAGAATGCAACGATAACATTGAATGTTTCTCCATATTATAATGTAAGTGTTGGCGACACTCTCTATATAAACGGTACAGTTCTAGACGAATATAATAGACCGATTAATGACAGAATGATTCAAGTCTTTATTAACACGACAAATTCATCGTCACCCATCGTAATTGCAAATCTAACAATCAAAGATGGTACTTTTAATTTAACATATATTGTTCCCCAAGGTTTTGAAAATCAAACCATAGCAATTTATGCTGTATTGGTTGGGAGAAATGTATTAATAAGTAGTGAAAGTAAGAATATACATATTTTAGCTGAAGAAAAGGAACAACCCCAACCTTCTGGTGGTGTAATTCCTATGCAGTTGGATACGTCTCTTTTATATTATCTGCTTCCAATTATTGCACTTGCGGCGGTTGCTATAATATTATATAAATATCCGCATTTAATACCCCTACCTAAAAACATATTAGGTGCGCTTTTAGGAAGAAGATCGACAGTTCCACCAGAGATCCGTGGAATGTTAAAAGAATTAGCATCGATAGTTGAAACTGAGCGGTATAGAGACGGCATATTTATTGCTCATAGGATATTATTAACAATACTCACTCAATTTAAAGGGGAAACAAAAGCGAGTTATGAGACATTTAGAGAGTACCTATACAGAGTAGCAGCTAAATATGGCATTTCTGTAGGAGATGTTGAAGACTTCTTAGTACCATATGAAAAAGCAAAGTTCTCAACACGAGCTATAACCAAAGATGATTATATTCAGACAATCCAAAGTTTTGCAAGATTATACTCCCTATTAACTGGGGAGGAGTTTGTATTTGCCTAGCCGAAAAAAACGAAAGGAAAAGCGTATTAGAAGGAAAAAGGAATCAAAAATAATTCGCAAGGTTGTATTCTTTACGCTATTTATTATTTCTTGGGCTCCGTTTATTATACCAGTGCTAGGTCTTCAAGTTTCTTTTAATGCTGATTTTTCAATATATAATACCTCAGATTTTGGAGCTTCTAATTTTAAAAAGTATATCGAAGATGAGGGATATACTGTTAAACCGTTGTATTCTTCACTGAGTACGCTTAATAAACTTGATATTCCCGGGGTATTAATAATTCTTGGACCGAAAAGAGCTTATGAGTTGCCCGATGCCTTAGCAATATTAGATTTTCTATTAAACGGAGGAAGCATATTAATCTCCGATGATGAGGGAAGTGCAAATACATTATTATCGTATTTTGCAATGGTTGGTATAAATATTTCATTTGGTCCGGGGATTTTGGTAGATGTTCTTTATAATTATAAGCAAAGACCTGTACTACCCGTAATAAAAACCTTTATTCCACTTCCAGGAACCGAAGGATTACTTGATGGAGTTCATGAGCTTGTGTTGAACTATGCAACCATAATTAATGGTACAGTCCCTCCCTTAGCAGTTAGTAGTAATATGAGCTGGGTAGATATAGATGGTGATCTATTTCCAGACCCTGAAGTAGAAAGTCCGGGTCCCTTTACCGTTATATCTGCAATAGATTTGAGTATGTTAATACCTAATGCTGGTAAACTCATGTTAGTTAGTGATCCAAGCTTATTTACGAACCTTATGTTAAATTATGGTGATAATCTACAGTTTGCTATTAACACTATTAACTGGCTAGCTAATAATAATAGAAGTAGGCTAATCATATTTGATGAGGGGCATCTAGGATTACCAGTTAGTGATATAATGTTCTTTAGCGTGATAATGACATATGTTACCTTACTTAGTAGCAACTGGATTCTAGCCCCCCTCTTTCCAGTATTTTCAGTATACTTTGCTAAAAAATGGTTACCAAAAGCTAAAAAAGCAACTCCATTAACTCCAACTAAGGTATTTAGACGGCGTGGAGAATCATACTTCAGTGAAATGATTAGACGTTATAAATCATATGATGCCTACGTTCATGTTCTTAAAATACTGTATAGGAAATGGAAACGTGAACTTGTTAAGAAATACAAGATTCCACCGCCTGTTACGGCTGATAAGATATATAATCAATTAGTTCAAATAAACCCAGATTTTGAATCTAAAAATCTAAGAAAAATAATTCGTGATTTGGAAGCTGGAAAATTAAAACAAATCTCTAAGGATGAGTTCACAAAAGTTTTTCTTGTGTTTGAATCAATAATGAAAGGAGTTAGAGGTGAAGCCCGTGGGAGAAGGTAAGGTTGAAGAACTCGATGTTTATGGTGTAAAAGATCTTAGTGAAAGAGTGATAAAGGAACTAAAAAAGGTCGTTGTTGGGAAGGTAGATATAATTCGACATTTACTAATAGGCTTGTACAGTAACGGACATATCCTACTTGAAGGTGTCCCTGGGGTTGCAAAAACGTTTATAGCTAACAACTTCGCGAAAACTCTTGGTTGTACGTTTAAGCGTATACAGTTTACACCAGACTTACTGCCATCCGATATTATCGGAACACATATTTTTGATCAAAAAGAAGGTATATTTAAATTTAGAAAAGGGCCTATATTTGCTAATATTATTCTTGCTGATGAGATAAATAGAGCACCACCGAAAACTCAAAGTGCTCTTCTTGAGTCTATGCAAGAAAGACAAGTAACTGTTGAGGGTGCAACCTTTAAATTACCTGAACCTTTCTTGGTCGTCGCAACACAGAATCCTATTGAATTTGAGGGCACGTATCCTCTTCCAGAAGCACAAGTGGACAGATTTTACTTTAAGCTGGATGTAAATTATCCAACGTTAGAAGAAGAAATTGAGGTTATAAGAAGGAAAAGCAACCCAGTGGATATTGAAGTGGAAACGATTTCTTCTCCTGAGGAAATTGTTCATGTGCAGAAAATTGTAAGAAATGTTTATACCTCCGAAGAAATAATGCAATACATAGCTGAGATTGTTAATAAAACAAGAACGGATCCTAATATTCTACTTGGAGCAAGCCCAAGAGCTTCTATTGTATTACTTAATGGCGCAAAGGCTATAGCTGCAATGAACGGCCGTGATTATGTAATTCCTGACGATGTAAAGCAGATATTATATCCAACTTTGAATCACCGTTTAATAATAAAACCAGAGGCCGAATTGGAGGGTGTTACAGTAGAAGAAATAATTAAGAAGATAATAGAAGAGGTTCCAGCACCGAGCTGATGGTGAATGCTCACATCACGTGCAGTTCTTACTTTAATGATTGGAATATTCATATTGGCTAGTGGTTATAGCTTAGCTAATTTATTCTTTGTGGTCCTTGGCATATTCTTTATAATGTCATCAATAATCAGTATGCCTCAAATTGCATACGTTGCGGATCCTACTCAGATCGAAGTAACCCGTGAAATCGATAAAAAAAGCATTTTTGCTGGAGACTTTCTATTAGTAACTGTGAAGGTGAGAAACAAGAGCATCCATTCATTTGATTATATTGAAATATTTGATGGGTATCCAGAAATTTTTAAACTAGCTGTAGGAAGTAATAGTATAAAAACAAGATTAAGAGGTCACGAAGAAATATCATTTTCTTACATTGTCCAATGTCCATTACGCGGTAAATATCAGCTCGGACCTATGAAGATAATCGTGTACGATAAAAAGGGTATGAACTTTGAGGAGAGAATAGTTCATAAGTATGATTATATACTAGTTTATCCACAATACGAAGATGTTCGCAAGCTAAAAGCATTATCCCATAAAAGACAACTAGGAATACTTTATGGGGTCCATAAGACAAAGCAACGTGGTATGGGGACAGAATTCTTTGCTATTAGGCTATATAATCCGTCTGATGAATTACGATTTATTGACTGGAAATCATTTGCAAGAACTGGGAAACTGCATACTAAGGAATATGAAATTGAAAAGAATATTCGAATACTAATAATGTTAGATAATAGTGGCAGTATGGGTGCTGGGGCTACTGGTGAAACTAAGTTAGAATATAGTATTCGTGCAGCCGTTGTTCTGACAAGTCTAGCCCTTGAAAGAAATGATTTGGTTGGGCTGCTTATCTTTTCAGATAAGGTTAACACTTATCTAGCTCCCTCATCAAGACGAGATTTCATATATGAAGTTCTAGATGCTTTAGCTCCTATAGAGGCTAGCGGAGGATCCGATTTTATTAGGGTGGCTAGGTATACAATTTCTAAACTTCAGAGAGTATCTTTTATAGTAATACTATCCGATTTAGAGGGCGATAAGGAAATCATTAAAAAAGGAATTGAAATTTTAAGGGCAAACGGACATCATGTTCTTGTAATTGCTCCTTTTGGTCCCTGGTTTGAAGTGCCTCCATATGATTTATCACCTGCGGATAAGGCAGTTGTTGAAGCAGTATCATATGAGTTGTGGGAAAAACGTATGGAGATCTCTAAGATTCTTGCAAAGATGGAAGTTCCAGTTATAAGTGTAGGTCCTGATGACATATTACCAACCGTTATAACTCAATATTTGCGAGCCAAGAAACTCGGTTTAGGAATGACGTAGGTGATAAAAGTGAGGATAGGTATTTATATTTTAAGAGTTTTAGGCATTGCATTTGCAGCTATATTGCTATATGAGACCTACTTTGTAATGATTCCAAGACATATATGGGATCTAGATTACATATATCAATCATCAAAAATAATATGGTCACTAATCGGCTTCTTCGGCATTTCATTTATGATATATGCAATTGTCAATGCCATAAATCTAATTTTATATCGCCTTTTGGCATATCCTCCTTATACATTACCCATCATTACAGAATCGGCACAGAAGTTTTTATCATCTTTTTGGGGCATTCCAAGTGAATTAACGCTTCCAGAGATTTCCATGCCAGAATCACCATTTTTAATCCTTAGTATGATTTACGAGATTTTAGAACCCTTTATCTTTTCAATCCTTATAATATTAGCTTTTATAACTGCCTTATCATTTCTCTCGTACCTAATTACACAAAGCACTCGTGCCGCGTATTCAATACTACTAGTAACTCTGATAACTCTAGTAATTTGTCATTTTATTGGGG
>JAGGXT010000004.1 GCA_021162905.1 Candidatus Odinarchaeota archaeon
ATATAAAGATAACATAAGCCTTAGTTATAGTCTAAATTAAAAGGATATCAGCAAACTTTTTACCAGAAGGATACTTATACAATCGAACCCTATCATCGGGGAAATGAACTGTAACTTTCTCCTTTTCGTCGTATTGATCAACTATATCTCCTAATTCACGGACAACAATCGGTCTCTCCCAATCTTCTATAGCTACTTCTATTCGGGTGAACGAACCAGAAAATGAAATATCAATAATTTTTCCCTCAAAGAAATTTGATTTTAGTTGCTTATTCCCATTTTTCGTCATTTTTTTGATAGAAATGTCTTCGGATCTAATGAAACATATAACATGATCATTTATACTGTATCTTGCTTGAGTATTCTTATTTGCTCTCAAGACATCACCGTTTCTTAATTCAATAGTATAATGTGTGTTTTCGATAGATTCAATTATACCTTCTAAAAAATTGCCCTCAGTAACATAATTTGCTACAAAAATCGATTTTGGATTCTCGTATATTTCTTCAGGGGTTCCAACTTGCTCTACAATCCCGTTATTCAAAATAACTATTTTATCCGCAATTAGCATAGCCTCTTCGATATCATGAGTTGCATGAACTGCTGTTAAGTTCAAGCTTTTAACAAGTTCTCTAAGTTCATAACGCAATTCAGCACGTATTTTAGCATCGAGAGCACCTAAAGGCTCGTCAAGTAATAAAATCTTAGAATTTGACGCTATAGCTCTTGCTAAAGCCACTCTCTGTTTCATACCACCACTTAGTTCGTGAGGATATGCATTCTCCCAGCCAGAAAGATATAACATGTCAAGAATTTCACGTCCATTTTTAATAGCTAGATCTAAATCATACCCTCTTACCCATGGACCGTAGGTAACATTTCGGATAACATTCATATGGGGAAAAAGGGCGTATGTCTCAAAAACTATACCCACATTTCTATCTTCTGGAGGTATGTCATTGACTAATACACCATCGATATAAATTTCTCCTTTATCTGGTTTAACAATACCAGCGATCATGAGTAGAATAGTTGTTTTACCAGATCCTGTAGGTCCACATAGTACCGTATAACTACCATCTTCAATAACTAAATTAAGATTTTTAATAAGCTTGTCTTTCAAGAATCGTTTTGTTACATTAACGAATTCAATTGTTGGCATGATATCACCCCTAAACAACCGAAAGGGCCTTCTCCAGTCCCTCCTTTGGGTATGGATATACTAGAACATCTTCAGGGTTTACTGTAAAAGCGATATTACTATTTAGTGGTAGTCCAAGTGCATCAAGCGTACTTATCTTTATTTCAATAACATCACCAGATCTTAAACGTACACGCAAACGAGAATAAAATCCAACAGATCTTTTTAAAATTAATTCTCCTGTAATAACATTTTCCTTATGAGGGACTTGATTATTATGATTAAGTATGTGAAACTTTTCTTTTCTTATAGCAACAACTACCATATCACCTTTTGAGAACTCTGTTCTGTTAGACTTCAGAATATAATCCCCCCTTATCCTTATTGTAGAGATATCTTTTGATACAGATTCGACATATCCCACAAAAAAGTTAGATTCTCCAATAAAATTAGCTACGAATAAGGTTTTTGGTTTCTTATATAGTTCACGTGGCGATCCTATTTGAACTATCTTTCCACGTCTCATAACAATAATTTTATCGCTTATAGCCATTGCTTCTTCTTGATCGTGAGTAACATGAATAGCAGTTAGCCCTAACTTCTTTACAAGCTTTCGTATTTCATGCCTAAAGACTTGTCTAACCTTTAAGTCTAACATTGAGAGAGGTTCATCAAGTAAAAGAATTTTAGAACCTTTAGCAATAGCCCTCGCTAGACCAACTCTTTGTAATTCGGGAGCGCTTAATTGAGAAGGATACAAATCTATCTTATCTGCCAGTTTTACCATTTCTAGGGCGTCCCAAGCAACTTTTTGAATTTTCACATCGCTCCATCCTTTCAGTCTAAGGCTGTAAGTAACGTTCTCCCATACTGTCATATGAGGAAAGATCGCGAAGTGTTGGAAGACAAACCCTATATCTCTATCCTCTGGAGGAACATTATTAACAATACGATTATCTATCCATATTTCACCTTCATCAGGTACTCTTAAACCTGCTAATAGTTTAAGAGTTGTCGTTTTTCCGCATCCTGATGGGCCTAATAGAGTTACATACTCTCCATCCTCAATTTCAAAACTAATTTTGTCAACTGCTACAACATTTCTGTATCGTTTGGTTACATTTTTGAAAACTATTCTAGGCATATTTATTCACGCTCCCTTGTAATATATCGGACAAGCAATAGAGATATGTAAGATATCAGGATTAGTAATACACTTGCAAAGCTAGCAGCTTGAATCGCTTGAGCTTCAACCCAATCAACGATTAGTACTGGAACCGTTCTTTCAATACCCATTACAATTATAGTAGCGCCTGTCTCTGAAAGGGATCTAGTGAACGTCATAATAACTGCTGCGAGGATACCCTTTCTTATAATAGGTAAAGTTACTGTTCTAAAAACAGTAAGTGGTGGAGCTCCTAAGGTTCTAGCAGCTTCTTCCAATTCGATGTCAATACTTTCAACAACAGCAATTAGTGGGCGGACCATGTACGGGTATGTGAAAACTATATGAACCATCACAATTAACCAGAAACCTGTATTAAATATATGAAGCGCTCTATTCCAAAATAGAAAGACACTGAATCCAAGGGCACTAGTTGGAATTGCGAGCGGAATATCTATTAAGCTATCTAGTAAATTTTTAATTTTACCTAATCTTCCTCTTACTAAGAGAAAAGCCATTGGCAAACCGAATACTAAGTTAATTACAGTAACTATTGATGCAACTAAAACAGAGGTTATTAATGCATTCCATAATTTTTCCCATTTATTATCAGGCGATAAGAAAACTTGATAATAAACACCTGATTCAACACGACCTGTGTAGGGACTACCATTCCACCACATTGCCGTATATGAAAATGTATAAAGTGAGGGTATTAGTATAATAAGTAAGAAAACACCGAACGCGAACAGATCTCTAGAGAGACGAGCATGCTTTTTACTTAAAAATTTTTCAGGACCGGGCCAAATTTTTTTCAAGGGTACTCCAAACTGGCGTGTTATAACTTTGGCAAGAGTTAGCAACGCAATCGATATTACAACTAAAAGCATACTTAAAAATGCAGCTGCTGGTATTTGTAAAAGACGTCGCCATTTAACAACAAGAACAGGTGCTGTCTCAAATATCCCTGAAACAATTAATGTAGCACCGGTTTCTCCCAAAGATCTGGTGAATGCTAGGATGCTACCAGCAATAAGTCCTTCCAAGATTAATGGAAGAGTTATTGTTCTAAATACAGTGAATGTAGGTGCACCTAATGTTCTTGCGGCATATTCATATTGGAGATCTACGGACTCTATTATAGCTTTTATAGAACGCACTATAAACGGGTATGTAAATGCTATATGCGCTAACATAACAAGTATAGGGCCTAGGGAAAATAGCCCTTTCTCTAATCCCAAAATAAAAGCAATTCCACCAGATGACCCCCAAAACAAGAATATGCTGAATCCCAAGGCACTAGTTGGAACAGCCATTGGCAGGTCTATTAGTGTATCAACAAATGATTTCCCACGAAAATTATATCTAGCAAGAATCAAACCCATAGGAAGTCCAATGATTATATCAATAATTGTGACAATAAATGCTATTTCAAAGGATCTTATCAACGTAATTTTTATGAATTCCCAACGAATATCACCGGCTATCGGATCGGCAAATACCCATTCCCATACAGTTGGCCACTCCAAAACAACGGCTGAGAAAACATATACAGCGGGTATCAAAACTGTCACAAAGAGAAAGCCGAGAATAACATATCGTGAGCATACTAAAAATATATTTGAGGAAAGTAATTTTTCTATGTTTCGCATATTCATAGCGACACCTAACCTTGAGCCTTTGTAACGGTCCATAAATCAGGAGCACGTATTAAAACCTCAACATCAGTAGGTGCCTCATGAAATGGAACAGTTATATTTATTGACACACCTAATGTTTCATTGAAATATTCAAGATCAAGAGATACATTAGGATTTATAGGTCTAAAACCATGTTTCATCGCTAATCTCTGAATTTCCTCAGTTAGTACATATTCAATAAACTTTTGGGCAGCCCACCTTTGCAACTCGGAAACCCAAGGAGCATTTAATATTACAAAGGGATGATCGTTTAATATAGTTCCTTCTTCGGGATATATAGCAATAAGCTTCTGTCCCCATCTTGCAAGAGGCTCTCCAGCGAGATTTTGTTCTATCACAAGATTCTCATATACGACCATTACGTTTAAGGAATCAGGACCCATCTCAACAGCATGACGAACTAGAAAACCAGTACTAGAGCCATAATAAACAGCTGTAGATTCCAAGGTTCTGAACCACTCCTTAACCGATTCATTTTTTAACATCGCCAAGGTTATATTTTTCATGGGTTTACCAGTAGCTGCCACTAGCTGTAATAGAATAGCCATAAAACCAGAGTTAGAAAGATTAGGATCTGTGTGGGCATACTTTAATACTGACGGATTTTCAAGTGCTAATTTATAAAGACTTCGAAAACCAGTAATATTATATTCTTTAGCAAAGTTCTCCCATGTAGCAATTACAATGGGCGTATAAACACTAGAGTTCCAATCACCATCTTTTATTAAAGGTTCACTTGTTGGATACTCCTTCTGCCACAGATAATTAGCTATTGGAATCCATATGTTAGAGGCAGGACTCCAGATGACTGGTTGAATAGAACCAGTTATAATATCTATAAGGGACTCTTTTGAGCCAAGAGGTTTAAAAATAATTTTTATATCATATTCGTGAATATTTTCTTCCCACCATTTTAAAAACTTAGGTGCTATTTCTTCTATCCATCCTTGTTTTTCGCTACTATAAATCATTGTCAATTCGATAACTTTCTCAGAGGGAGGCGCAAAACTAAGAATATTACCTATAGCGATGCCTAATAATAGACCTAGAACAAAACCAGCCGCAAAGATAATTTTTGAATTTCTCCTTGAGGACATCATTTTATATGCAACCTTATAATATCTTTAATCTCTATTAAGAATATATCTATGATTC
>JAGGXT010000005.1 GCA_021162905.1 Candidatus Odinarchaeota archaeon
GATATAGTATATTGTGTTCGTGGAATAAAAAACTTTTTATTCAACTCTAAAAAGCTCTTTTTCAATAGCAAAAAACAAAAGATGAGACTTAAAATTATTAGATATAATAAAATTTATATTGCTAGTCATAGAATATGTAAAACGAGGGTGAATATATGTTTGAGAAGTATCCTCCAGAAATCAGAGAGACATTGAAGAAAGTATACGAGGAATGGTTAGCAACGTCTAGTGAGAAGACGGGAATCTCCTTCTCTAAATTTGCAAGCGAAAAATTAGGATACAAATATTACAAAGAAATACTGGAGATTGCAGAGGAAATAGATAAAAATAGAAGTAAGAAAAAGAAATCCGTTGTGGCAGCGGCATTTGCCTTAGCTACCGCTGTAATCATAGGATTAAGCAAAGTTATGAGAGCTCAGGAAGATTAACTGAGCTCATTTATTAGCAATATTAATGAATGCTCTTTATTACAAATTCGACTTTTTCCTCAGATGAGTGAATAAGTTCTTTACTAATTACTCTCTCTTTTTTCATTTTATCTAAAAAATGATGAAAAAGTTGCAGATCATGATCTTATTGTTTCTTGAAATTTAAATAAGGTATAAAAAGAGATGATGGTTAAATTATGAGATATATGATTGAGGACCCTCCTCAGAGGGGCCCTTTTCTCGAGGTGTTACTTCTCTTTCAAGAGCTTTTCTTTCTTTCTCTAGGATTGCAATTTTTTTATCAAGATTTGATAGATCTACATTGAGATTAAATAAATCATTTAAAACTCTCACAATCGATTTAGACGCTTTTGGATCTACTTGATCTCCAATGCCAGGAGTTTCAGCTAATAGACAGATACCATCTATTCCATGAAGCTCTGAAGCTAAAACTGGAATTAATCCATTACCTCCACTAATAACACCATTTTTAAAAGGAACTGAGAGGGGGTGATTGAGAAACTTTTTCATTAATTGCTCATTAGCTGTTGTAACATGAACTTTTGGATCACCAGTTATTATTGGAGTCACACTTGCGGCGCAAGCGATTACTAAATTTATCCCGAATTGTTTTATGTATTCTATAAGCTCATTAGCAAATCTATATTGACCTTCTATAGAATATGGTTGAGCATCGGACGTAATTAAAATTACATCGTTTTCAGCATTTTTGCGTTTCCAAAGATATACACTGACTTTTATAGCTTTAGGAATCCCCTTTGAGTCCACAACAACTCTTGGAGGAAAATCAAAAGGATATAAATCTGCAATCTTTTTCGGCTTGCAATATTCGATAATAGCATCAACAGCAAGTTTTCCTACTAATCCTATTCCAGGCAAACCTACTATGACTATAGGGTTTTTTAAATCATCCTTATTAATCGATAAATATTCTTTTCGTAACATATTTACAGCACCTGACGTGAGTTATAAATAAATGTGATAATTATATTTTTAAAGTTATTCTTTCTAGTTAAACTCGATAAGAAATGACAAGAGTGAATATTTACAAGAAAGGAATTAGAGTTCTAGGTATAGCAGAAAGTTTTAGGAAAGGGATTTCAAGAAAGGCAATACTAGTCGGAATCGTTATGAGGGGAGATTTTTTAATCGACGGATTTAACTTAGGATTTACTACTGTAGGTGGTTTAGATTCAACGGATAAGATAATAGAACTTTATAAAAATTTAAATAGAACAGATATAGGCGCTATATTGCTAAATGGCTGCATAATAAGCTGGTTCAATATTGTTGATTTAGAGAGGGTATTTGAGGACACCAGAAAACCAGTCATATGTATAACATATGAAGAAAGTGATGGAATAGATCGTTATCTTATGGAATACTTTCCAGATAGTTGGGAAAAACGATTAGAAATCCATAAAAGAAACGGTGATCGTGTACGTATCCTTTTAAAAACAAGACATCAAATTTACATTCAGGCTAAAGGAATTTCTACCAGAAAGGCTTTAATTCTTATTAACAAGTTTACAAAAAACGGAGCCATTCCCGAGCCTCTTAGAGTTGCAAAAATAATTGCAAATGCTATTAATCAGAAAATCAATAAAGAAATATTGTTTGGCTGACTTCTTTTATTAGAAGATTGTCTATTTTTAATTTTACTTTTACAATTGTGCTTTCATTTACTAAATTGAATGGTGTTCTCCAAGAAATAGTTTCAACTCTTTTTACATTAGGCTCCAATACCACAAAAGCTTCATGAATTACATTCTCAACATCCTTTGCAGTATAACTTACTATAAGATTACAACTGATAGTATTATCGGTAATGTTTCTAATATTCACATTGAAAGATAGTAAATCATCAGCAGGCGCAGCAGTAGGGAGATTTTTAAGGGCAATTTCAATAGATTCTGAAGGTACTTTACGAGGAGTTTCATATATCTTATCAATGTATTTTCTTCCTTTAGGCCAGCTAGGTATTCTACCCAACTCAAATAATCTTGCTAGAGATATTTTTACCTCCCTTGTTGACACTCCGAGATCCCGTGCGCAGTCTTCTATATTAAAGACACCATCATGATGAATATAATAATTAAGAACCTTTTCATCAAAATTAGCAATATCAAGTACTTTACTCAAAGAAGCTATTATAACATCAGGCAGCTGTTTTGCTTCACGAATATCAAAATATTTGCCATTACCTTCATTTGCTAATACAAGAAATGAATCGTGAACATAAGGATTACAACCAACTACAAAGAAAAGCATATCAGGTTTATCTTTAATGTTATGAACTATATTTAAAATGTCAAGACCAACAGGACATCCATTAGGCCATCTATCTTTAACCCCATAGATTTGTGGTGCAAATTTTGTATAGCCATGTGGTGGTGCATCACCTATCAAAATTATGATTTTATAGGCATCACGACGCCATGTAGCGTTATAGGCAGCCCATAAACCATCAGCGACAGCTTCAGGAGGATCGCCACCACCACCTATTTCAAGCTCACTAATGAATCTTAACACAGCATCTATATTATCCGTGGGCGGGTAAAACTTTGTGACAAATGTTTTATCCTCAGGAGGGTGATCTCTATATGCAACCATGCCAAATCGAATGTCCAATTTTTTCTTCTTTTTCTTAAGAGTGTTAACAATATCATATAAGCTCTCTTTGACAATATTTATATCATCAGCCATAGAACCAGTAGCATCTACCACAAAGATAACGTCAATAATATAATGTGATTTTTGGCCTCGAAGCATGAGCTTCACCAAAGTTCTCTTTAAAATAATATTCTAAACTTTGCATTTAACATTTTCCTATCTTATTAGATTACAATTGAAATGGTATACATAAAACAAATTCATTGATAACTATATAGTTTGGTTTTTCTTATCTTAAGTATGCTATATGCAAATAAAATGTAAAACATAAATGATGAAATAATTAAAATTATTGTTATCGCGATTAGGTTTAACTGCTGATAAATGTAAATGCTAACAAACACAGCTGCAACTAAAATTCCAATGAAGCTAGTTTGCATTTTTTTCTTTTTCATACCGCTAACAGTCCCAAATACAAAAACCATTATGACTATTGCCAGTGCAATATTGTTAATGTAAAAAAATATAACATCTCTTAGTTCTGAAAAATACAGCCATATAACGGCTAATGTGAGAAAAAAACAAAGTTCAAAAATTCGAATAGCATGATATGGCACATCGGTTGTCTTCATGCCAATAATATCTATTTCCCTGTGTATTTTATACAAGAAAATTATTTCAATCAAAGATCCATATGCTAAAGAATTTGCAACCCAAATTGATAAAGCAGCTATTATTTCTATATGTTGATACCATACAATAATAAGTGAGAAAACAATTCCAACCATATTAGAAAATACCAATATTGCTATGAAATATCCTAAGGTAAGAAGAAGAATTGTTGAAAAAATAGACCATAGAATCCATATCAATTTGCCATGTTTCTCTATATCTATTAAGTGGCTCACAATCCTTCCTGCAATGATAAAGCACATTACTATGGTAAATAAAGGAGTTACTAAAGGAATTATGAAAAAGGTTGCAACAATGAGAGCATTAACACCATAGAATATTTTCCATTTAAGAGGAATAAGACTTGTAGTATTTTTTAGCTCTATAAAGGCTTCTGGCAGTATATTTCTTAATTCATAGATAAGAAATATCCATGGAAAAGAAATTACTAGGGCTGTTAATATCTTTATTGCAGTCTCAGGTATGGGCAATGGCACAACAACGTTACCTATTTCTGGAATTATAAATACTAGAATTATGAAATATATCGGCGTTAAAAGTGCTAATATGAGTGTTAATAGTTTTGCGTAGAAAATTTCTTGAGCCATGAAAAGCACCAAA
>JAGGXT010000310.1 GCA_021162905.1 Candidatus Odinarchaeota archaeon
ATACTTTTCTTTTGCTTTATTGGCTGGAAAAACGGCTAAGGATGCCATTCAAGAGCTAAAAGTTAGAAAAAATTATCGTAGACTAATTAATACTGTTAAAAGGTGCGGTATTGCATTTTGGAAAGCAGATATAATTTTTACAAATAATGAATTAAAAACGCATATCGAGGAAATAGCATGTGCATTCTATATTTTTAACGTTTTTATGATTTCAATGGTATCATTTATAGTTTCCATAGTTCAGCTATTACTATTTAAAGAGAAAAATCCCTCTTTTCAGATTCTTTTTATGTTATCTAACGAAGCTTTAGGAATTTCTTTACTGCTTATTGTAACGTCAATACTACTTTTAATTGACTTTAGAGGATATAAAATATCTGAGCTAAAGATTTTAAGATATTCCTACTCGTTTCTTTTATCCCTCATAGGTCTTGCAATAACCGTATATTGCTTGTATATAATTATATCAATAGAAGATCTTTTAGTTTTGTTTGCGTTTTTTATAGCAATATCATTAATAATTACCAAAAAATATAGAAAAATGATTGCTATGTTAAGAGAAAAATAATTTTTATTTTTCCGTTTTGGCTATCTGTCTCAATTGCTGCTATCCTTTTTTCCAACTTTTTCTAAAATTTTATCTACTATTTCCATAAAAGCTCGGGAAACTTCAGCTTCTGGATACTCAATAATGAATGGCTTTCCCTCATCAGATAACTCACGAACTCTAACATCTAATGGTAATCGTCCAAGAAAATCTACGCCAAGCTGTTTTGCAGCATTTTCACCTCCACCTATACCGAATATATACGTTTTCTGGCCGCAGTGAGGACATATGAACCCTGCCATGTTTTCAATTACTCCTAATAGTGGTACATTTAGCAATTTTGACATTGTAACAGCTTTTCTTGAATCGAGTAATGCAACTTCTTGAGGCGTTGTTACGACTATTGTTCCGTCAATATTTGGGATAGATTGCATAGCTGTTAAAATCTCGTCTCCTGTACCTGGTGGAAAGTCGACAATTAGAAAGTCCATTTCACCCCATTTTACATTCATAAGAAACTCTCTAATAGCTTTAAGTTTCAAAGGCCCTCTCCAAACAACTGGTCTGTTTGGGTCGTCAATTAAAAAGCCGATTGACATTATTTTTATTCCAAGAGGTCCAATGACTGGTATTATTTCATTTGTTTCAGCATCTACAGTTGGCTTTTTATCTTGCACTCCCATTAATAATGGTATATCGGGGCCGTGGAAATCAGCATCTAGAACTCCAACTGAGAATCCCTTATGCGCTAATCCAAATGCAAGATTTGCTGAGACTGTAGATTTACCAACACCACCTTTACCACTAAAAATCAATATTTTGTGTTTTATTTTTCCCATTTTTTCTGCAATCTTTTTTTCTTCATTTTGGAGTTGAATTGCTATGTTTGGTTTCATTTTGAACACCCTTCTTATAGTAAATGAAATATTTACTCTTTTAAATTGAAAGGTCCTTTATATTTTTACTATTCCGCATTAAGTATAATCTTTACCACATCATCTAGAACATCAATATTTTTGTCATCGAATCTTAGTGGGATTCTTATTTTTTGTTTTGGAGTAATAACTCTAAACAATTTTGGTGCTGTGATTTCAGCTCCATAGAAATTTATAAGGTTTTTTATAGTTCTGATGAATAAATCCTTTTCAAAAATGAAGATGTAACCTGGAGCTACTGCAATTTGAATATCTGATTCCAAAACCCCTGACCATGGTAATACAGCATTGTTAAAACTTTCAGTTAGAATGTATGAAAATTTCTTACTAAGGTATTTGAAACAAGAAGCAATACTTTCCTCTCCATGATCTTTTATAAAATATACAGCATCCATCGAATCGGTGATTATTTTAAGTTCAGAATTTTCACTATTTTTAAGAATAGTTACTAACTCGTTATCAAAAATTAGTCTGTTTGCTAGTGATTCGTTAAAGAAGTATATGTTTTCAACTTTTTTATCGTTGCTGAAAGTAACTTTTGTTAGCTTTGTTAAAATTAAATTCTTACTAAATGTTTCGTCTAGAAGCTGATCTATCTCCATCCTTAATTCTAAGGCTTTGTTAATATCAACTGGTGAGAACAAAAATGTAATGGGATTATGAATGCATATTTCATCCATATTCACAGAGGATCTAACAGTACTCATCATTCTATAAATGTCTGATCCAAAAAGCATACCTAACCTCTTATTTAGAATTACTGTTTCATATTGCCTCCAGTAATTATGACCAGATATGGGTTTAAATGGTGCTACATCCACCGAATATTTTTCACTTAAAAGTTTTAAAAGTCCTTGAGCGACTATTGTCTTCCCTGAATCTTCAGGGAAAATCCCAAAAATAAATATATGCATTTTTAATATCTCTCCCTGGTGAAAGATTTTGAAATCTATATTGCCTATAGTTTTACAAAATATGAATTTATCGGAATGTTATAGTCTTGCCGTAGGAGTATGTCAAAACTCAGATTTCCACATTTTCCTATACGAATTAATAGTTGAAATTGTTGAAAATATGCATGGAAAAATTGTGATTATGGACTTCTCTCATATTTTTAATTATAATAAGCTTGTAAGCATTGCAAATAGAATTGGAGTCAATGTACGTTATATAAAGGAGCAAATTATTCACTATTACTCACCTAAAACTTTTGAGCATCTAGAGGCTATATTTAATAACTTAAATAGACAACTAGATCACCAAGATAATATCTCATTGCTTTTTTTAATGCCCTCCATTTTTTTCAAAAAGCAACATATCGGCTCTAAACAATATCGACGCAATATTTCTGATTTTTATTTAGCGATTCCGATGTTAGCA
>JAGGXT010000370.1 GCA_021162905.1 Candidatus Odinarchaeota archaeon
CGGGTTATAGAGCGACGAAGTTTTTCGTAGAAAATAAAATAAAGAGAAGTGGGCTATATTAATGTATACTTGGAGAGCTCTCGCTCGATTTCATCTCTACGCTTTCTAAGTTCCATATAACGACTTGTAAAAGTATCTGTATCTATTTTCCCAGCTTTATAGTCTCTATCTAATTTTTCAATTTCTTCCATTATCATCTGAAGTTGCTGTTTAAGATTAGTAATTATTTGCTCTCTTCCTGCTTCAGGATGTACTTCAAGAGGTGCTAGTTCTGCGGGTGTAATTGTAGAAATGATTTCACCATCCTGAATCCTTGAAATCCTATCAGCCGCCATAGCAATGCTAACATCATGTGTTACGATAATCATTGTTTTTCCAGTTTTACCGACAATCTCTTTAAATAATTTAACAATCTCTCTAGAAGTCTTTGTATCTAACTCCCCCGTCGGCTCATCTGCTAATATTAAGGCCGGATCATTGGCAAGAGCTGTTGCAATAGCAACCCTCTGTTGTTCTCCCCCGCTTAGCTCTCCTGGCTTATGTTTTGCTCTTTCAGATAACCCGACTAGCTCTAAGAGTTTCATCGCACGATCTCGTCTTTCATTCTTATATTTGTTTGCAATAATCATAGGTAGTTCTACATTCTCCAAGGCAGTCAATGTCGGAATTAGATTGAAAAATTGAAAAACAAAGCCAACCATTGTTCGGCGATACTCAACAAGTTGTTTCATTGGTAATTTTGGAACATTTACGCCTCCAACAATAATCTCTCCCGCATTTGGAAAATCTATACCCCCAACTAAGTTTAGGAACGTAGTTTTTCCGCTTCCAGATGCCCCAACTATAGCTCTCATCTCACCAGCGTCTATGCTTATTGTTAAATTTCTTAGAGCAACGACCTCTATTGCCCCTGTCTTATATATCTTAACAACTCCTTTTGCCTTAACATCAACACCAGGTTTCGAAAAAAGATGAATAACATTAGAAAATCCACTCATTTTATTCACCTCAACCTAAATGTAAAGCCTCCCTTATGTTAGTTCTGGAGGCAATATATGCGGGTATTAACGTTGCGATTATAAATGATGCAAAGCCTCCAAATATTAAGTAATAAACCTCCACCGGTATAACAACCTCAGTTTGTACGGTAATAAAGGCGAATGTCGAAGCAAATGTTGCCCAACCATAGCCTGCAGCAACTCCTGTAATAACTCCTATGGTTACTGAGATTAGCATCAATACGAGTGACTCGGCTAATAGTATAAACATTATTTGTAAAGAGCTAGTCCCCTTTGCAATTAAGATTCCAAATTCTTTTCTTCTTTCAATTACAGACATTGTTATTAGCAGGCCTATTCCTATAGTTGCTATGAATAATGTAATGACGTATTCTGTATCTAAGAACATCAAAGTTGCGGAGTATGTTGGATTGCTCATAACTTCAGCTAGCTCTTCTTCAGCAACCGTTACATACGCTTCTGGATACATATCTTTGATCTCTTCGGCTATCTTTGTAGCGTTTGCATTTTCTTCAACATCCACTAAAATCGAATTTATCCAAAAGTCTATAGTTATGTTAACTCCATTATCCAGAAGATAATTGTAATTTAAGACCACAAGGTTTGTAAAGAGGCCAAAGAACCTACCAGCTCCGGGTAGTGTCTTTATTTTTGCAAGTATCTGAAATGTAAGAGAAATTGATGATGTTTGATTAACCTTAAAGGTCAGTGTAAGGTTATCTCCTATATCCAATTCTAGATTTCTCAGTAGTTCATCATTTACAAGAATCATTTTTGGGTTGTCTTTCATGGTTTCCAAGCATTCTTCAAAAGGCTTGTCAACCGTGTAATCTGGATAGGAATAGTCTTTTGTTACAATTGAAAAGTTCTCTGGATCTATAGCATAAATGTTCATATAGAAATCGCCAATACTATAGTAGTTAATATATATTGGTGTCATTAATGAAACTCCATTAATTGTTGTTATATTTGCGTAATAGTTTATGTCATTTCCCCAAACATTAACGTTTATGTCTGCACCTACTGACGCCTTAACGTTTTTAATCATAGAGTAATAATTCGACGCCTGTACTATACTGCTTGCAATGCCAAACCCTAATGTCAACGCAATTATGAATGCAACTCTGGCGTATCGCCTTGGTTTTCTTGATATTGTTCTAACGACTATTCCGCCTAATCCGCTTGAAAGAGGATTGATTATTCGTTCTAACCACTTGCTAAATGAGTCTAATTTCATTGTCACTATCTTTGTGGCACTGTATATAAACAATAAAGGACCAATATATTGCAAAATGAAGACGTCTATGAAAATAAATATTCCCAGAATTATAATTATAATGAAATTTGAAATTGGGCCTATCTGAAACATTAAGTTCGAGGAATTAAATCCTACGATCCAAGCAATAATTTTATATGTACCCAGAATTAACCAGAGAATGGTCCACTTAGGCTTCCAGCGCTCTATAGCAATTTCCTCAGAGTATTCCTCAATTGCCTCAATAACAGGCAGTTTTGATGCTGCTTTAGCTGGAAACCAAGAAGCAAACAGTGCAAGTACTATAGCAATTCCTAAACCAAGAATAAAGTCAAATGTGCTGAAAGCAAATATATTAACTGGAAAATCTGTAATGTTCCAAATTTCAAGGAACCTTGTCGTGAAATAATAATTGAAAGCATAACCCAATGCATAACCTAAAATTCCTGCAATCACTCCTAAGACTAATCCCTCTTCTAAAATTAATTTCCTTACTTGACCATCTGTCATTCCTCTTACTTTATAAAGACCTACATCTCGCCTTCGTTGCTCTAATATTAGATATACTGACGTTATAGCAAGAAAACCGCCTAACAAGATGGTTGGTGCCGAAAAAACTCCAAACGTAGTTCTCATTCCTTGACTCCACATTTGTACACTTGTAAAGACATTTTCAATTCTATTTGAAACACTAAAGCCATATTTCATCGCAGTAAGTTGTAATTTTGTATCAATAGCATTAACTCTTGTTTGTGTAACATCTAAGTTCCACGGGTCTATAACAGAGTCTCTATCAATAAAAACATAAGCTCTAAAGTTTCCTATCGGCTGAGGAAATATTGGTAATATTATTTGATTTGTTGAAAGATCTTTCGATTCTGAACTTATAGGAACAGGTTCTGAAATCAAATAGTATTCTCCCCCACTATTGTTTAACCATATCTTATACGCATTTTCGAACGTTGATAGTATTATTATTTCGCTTCTCTTTTCTTCTCCATACCCATAGTGGTATCTCCCTACTTCAAATATTTTTTCTAGTTTGTCTTTCACCTCAAATATCCCACTGACCTCAACTTCAAGATTATTTATATACTCTTTATACTCGCCACCCTCGAATACCGTTTTCACATTGGTTATATAGAATGTATCACCAACTGTAAGGTTGTATTTTACTGCAAGGGACTTTTCTATTGCTACATGAAACTCATCATCACTCATATTTCCTTTTTCCCAGACTATAGTTCCAATAGATGAACCAAAATCCGATGGGACTCCTGCAACTATGAAACTTTCAAATGTTGGTTTTGTCTCATAGTACTCCGAAACGTTTTCTCCTGTATATGGGGATGATCTAACCTCACCGTACGCATTAAGCCTCCATAATATTTCAACTGCTATTATATTTGGATCTGTATTAAGGATATCTTCTTTCAACTCTTTAACATCTGGTAGCTGAGTAACATTATATATATCTCCATGTATTATAAAATCTAATGGCTCTTTCTCTAATTCTTGTGTGAAGTAAATTGTTGTCATACTATTTATCGTCAAGTTTATTCCCGTTAGTAAAGCTACTGCGAGAACGATTCCTATTATAATTGTTAAGGAATGTCTTGGTCTTCTATATAGATTCTTCAGAACAATAGACAACATACTCATAGCCTCCAAGTTATATGTTTCACTCTATTATTGTGACTCAATATGCCAAGAAATTTCTGACTAATCTCTATAACAAGTGAATATATATAGCTTTTTGACAAAGAAATTAAACAAGAAAATGTTGAATTTTCTTATCAACGTTCGATAAAAGCGAACAATTATGCTGGCCAACTTATTGCTTGCTCTAAAAAGGACGGATAAAATATAATGACCATTACAAATCCAATCAGTTTCATTACGATCAATGTAAATATCCAACTAATGAATAGAAGTAATAATGTTTGTATTCTTGTGAGTTTGTAATATTCCTTAGTTAGATTATAGAGAAGAAAAACGAACCATCCGAAAAAGAAAATTGAAATCGCTATTCGGATGATATATATCGAAGGAATACCGTATATTAATCTCTGATACAAATAATCAACTACAGGATTTAAAAATACAGATAGGGGAGTATATACCATAATAACCCTAAGAATATTTTCTACGAGATATGCTATATATGAGATCATAACAAGTACTAACATATCCTTTGAAGATTTTTGAAAATGCCATATTGCATGAGCAGATCGTGACATGACAAAGGAAAAGAATAAAAGTAGGGCGATGTTTGAGGCTAATGAATAAAGATTAAAGTTTTGAAGCTGTGATAGTAATAACACCGATAAATATATTAAAACTCCAATAGGAAGATAATTAGATGGTCCCTTTTCAATCAATTCCTTTGCGAGTTTTCTTGGTTTTAAAATGAAATAGAGTGTCTCAATTCCTCGTAGAATAATGTAACTATCTATTTTAGAGGCTATATTAGCTGGTGTTAGTACAGTCTTTTTCTTAATAAATTTCATAACATCTATAGCGATCTTCCCCTCGTCGGATAGGTAGTATCCTCCATTTCTCTTTTCTATAAGCCTCCCGAGTTTTGTAAGATGATAGTTTAGCGTTCCTGTATCAATATCTAATTCTTTTAACATTCTGGAATAAACAATACCAGGAGACTTAGCAATCATTTCTAAAATTTGTTTTCTTATAGGATTTGCCAAGTTTGAGAGAATTAGATTTTCAATCTGGGTATCTACATCTTGCGTTTTTTCGACTCTCTTTTTCTCTGCTGGTGCCACCAAGAACCTCCTAAGAAATATTTATCATTTTAATACTAATGATAATGATTAAATTTAAAGCTTGCTACTTGCGAAGTTTATTAAATTCGTCCATTTAAATGCTTTGTTGATTAAAACAAAGTTATATGAAATAGCCGACGAAAAGATTTTTTCATCATACGTATTATTTACCGATCCACAATGTCCGAAGGAAGAGATTGGAG
>JAGGXT010000368.1 GCA_021162905.1 Candidatus Odinarchaeota archaeon
ATATTGATATTTTTAATTTTTTAAACTGTATAGCGAGAATAATGCTGCATGGCATTAACTAAAAGACAGATTAAATTTTCTTATAACTTTTATAACTACTTTAGCCTTGCTATGAAAAGAATAATTTCTAATTTCACAGAGTATCGTTACGTTGGAATGGGTAGTGGAGGCTACACCCCTGAATCAACAGTAAATTCATGGATTCTAATGTTATCCAACTTTTAGGAGTTAAATACAATATTGCACTTGGTGACAAAACTGAAGGGGATTAGAACATATAAAAGCAAAAATAGAAAGGCTTAAAGAATTAGTTGATTGGTTTTAAAGACATACAAAAAAATTGATAGAAAAAGAAAGTATATAGTAACAAATTTATGAAATTCCTAGGAGAAGATTTTTAACCTCTTCTGTTGTCATAATTTTTGCACCGTAAAGTTTTTTCATGGTCTCCAAAGCATTCTTATGTTTTTCTTCATCTATATCCGCAGTAGCATCTGAGACAACAATTATTTTCCAACCTCTATAGAAAGCATCAGCTGCTGTATGTTGCACACAAATGGAGGTGGCAACTCCTGTTAAGATAACAGTATCGACCTCGGAGAGCCTCAGAATGCCCTCTAAATCCGTGTTGAAGAACCCGCTATAAGTACGTTTTTCAACTATGTAATCACTCTCTTCAACTTCAAAATCTGGAATCACCTTTGCACTATCTGATCCCTTTACAGCGTGTGGTCCCCAGACTTCCAACTCGGGATCTCCAACCTCATGAGCATCGTTCGTAAATATAACTGGCAATCCTTTATCCCTAGCTATTTTTAGTAGTTCCTTGATTTTTGGAATTATCTTTTCCGCATTTTTTACGGCAAGAGATCCATAAACAAATTCAATAATCATATCAATTACTATAAGTGCGGCTTTCATATGATCACCTCGAGAATGAGAACAGTGCTTGTATTAAATTATTGATGTAAGTTGCTTATATCATTTGCTTTTTAGGAGAAATATTAGTTTTTGATAATGTGTAGTAAAATAGTATCTCACTATCGAAGTTCATCTATAATCGAAACAAGTTTTCTAACTCTTCCTATATCAACTGGATTTTCAAGGATTCCATCTTTTTTAAAAAACGAGCCTATAATCGCTCCATCAGCAATTTCAATAAGGTCCTTTGCATTATTCTCATTAACTCCACTTCCAATTAAGATAGGAATATTTTTAATTTTCTCTTTTAACCCTTTAATTAGTTGAATATCTGGAGGACTCCCAGTTTTTGCCCCTGAGACTATAATAGCATCCGCCAATCCACGATATGCGGCATCTTCGGCTTCCAAATATACCGGTCTATCATATAGGGGTGATGCGTATTTTACACGAATATCTGCAAAGATTTTAATATCCACACCTAAGAAGGCTCTATATCTTAATAGTTCATGCGCGTTGGCCTCTATAATACCTTGGTCCGTTACATAAGCTCCAATTAGAATATTTGTCCGTATAAATCTGCCTCCTATAGTATATGCTATCGCCATCGCAGCAATGGAATCCCTACGGAGAACATTTATCCCAATGGGTATGCTAACAACTTCTGCAACCTTTGAAGCTACAAATGTCATACTGGCTATAGTCTCTGGAGGAACCTTAGTAGGATAGTATGGAACATCATTTATATTTTCTATTATAATACCATCAACACCACCGTCTTCTAAAGCCCTTGCATCATGTATAGCCCTATCGATAACCTTTTTTAATTGACCATCATACTTCGGGCTTCCGGGTAGTGGCAAAAGATGAACCATGCCGATAATTGGTTTTTTTCTCGCAAATAAATTTACTAGCATGTAAATCAGCTCCCTATGACCAACTAAAGTTATTTATTATCCGTATATATTACATTTTGTATCGTATATACTCTACGGTAATGGTGCAAAATATGAATATAGAAATTCTTAGGTCTAGAAAGCCACTTTACGTTGATGCGCATACTCATTTTTATGAATATTCTGATAACCAGATAAGTGCATACTCTAAAATAGGCATCATTTTCCTTGGCGTTTCCGATGACATTGAATCATCAATGAAAACAATTGAACTTAGCAAAGTGTATCAAAACTTAATTCCTTGTATTGGAGTCCATCCTTGGACGTTCAACGAGAGAAAAATAGATATTTTATTATCTATTCAACA
Source organism: Candidatus Odinarchaeota archaeon (assembly GCA_021162905.1). The sequence goes on from JAGGXT010000368.1 coordinate 2,185, forward strand.
AATAGAATATCTAGTTAACAATTTTGACATACGATGCCTAGGCGAGGTAGGCCTCGATAAACGCTATGGATTAAAAACATACGAATTGCAGAAAGAGTTTTTCACTAAGGTACTTGAGCTTGCTTTTGAATATAGTTTGCTATTAAACCTACATACACTAGACGCTTGGAATGAAGTTTTTCAAATGGTTTGCAATGCTGGTATAAAAAAGGCTATATTTCATTGGTATACTGGTCCATTAAATCTGCTAGAAGAAATAACCGCGCAAGGCTATATGATAACTATTAATGCTGCTGTGACTCAACAGCCGAAACATATGAAAATCTTAGAAAGAGTGGCGTTAGAAAGCATCCTCACTGAAAGTGATGGTCCATATACATACCGTAACATGCAATTAGATTCTAGTCTCATTCCTAATTTAGTTCATAAGATATCCGAAATTAAAGAGGAGGATGAATCCTATATAAAAAAGATCATTTTTGAGAATTTAAAGAAGATACTACTTTAAGCAACAGTAATATTTTCGAACGCAATTGATGGTATTTTCCCGACTGGCAGAAGAATAGCATCACCCGCTATGTCAATAATGTTTTCTAATATCTTATAAAAATTCCCAGCTAATGTAACTGATTCTAATGGCGTTAATTTTCCATTTTCCCATAAAAATGCATTTGGTGCTACAATTGAAAAGTCGCCTGTCTCTCTATTTGAATGACCAACCCCTAGAATCATTGTTTTTACAACAATAGCTTTATCAAATGATTCTATAAAGGATTTGAAGTCTTTCGTACCATCTGGAATAATTATGTTGTTGAAATTCACATCAATAGTATTATTAAATGGTTCAGTACCGAATCTCGAAACTCTTGAGGCGTTTCCCGTTGGCTCTTTACCAAGTTTATATGCACTATATGTATCATGTATAAATGATTTAAGCACTCCCTTTTCAATGAGCACGTTTTTCATCTTTGGTATACCTTCATGATCGATCTTTGTAGTATTTATCCCCTCTGGAAGTTGCCCATCATCAATTATTGTGAGTTTGCTATCAGCAACTTTAGCATTTTCTTTATCAGAGTAATATGAACTCTTAAGCATAGCATTTCTTCCAGAAAGTCCAAAAGTCAAGATATGATTTATCAATAAGGATAATGGTCTATTTTCAATAATTACTGGAATCTTAACCTTTTCTTTTAATTTTCTTGCACCAAGACTTTCTATTGCTCTTTTAGCCGCACTTTCAGCTATTTTGCTAAAATCTGGCACTTTCCTGCTTACAATGTAATCAAATCCACTTTTACTTTCTGTCTCTGTTTTTGCTATGCCGTATATCCAACCAGTAATTTCAGCATTTTCAGCCCAGTCATCGATACCCTGAGAATTTGCCACGGCAAAAAGCTCATAAGATTTTTCAATTCCACCTTCCACGGCCTTTATTCTAGAGTCATATCTTATTATTTCATCCTTTAAACTAACAACAGCTTTTAGTAATTCTTCTGATGAAAGCTGAGATAGTTCATCGTCAATAATTCCATTTTTGCTCTCACGTTTTATTGGACTTGCGAGTTTTGTGAAATCTTTATCCTCTAAAGTAAGGTTTGCAAGCTCAATTGCACTTTTTGCGGTGTTCTCTATAACAGAATCCTCTATACTTGATGCACTTGCAAATCCAATCTTTTTCCCTTTTACAACACGAATGCCAATTCCCATAGGATTTTTTTGGGTGATTTGAATTATAGGGCCTTCCATGAAAACACGTATTGATTGTGCTGTATAGATGAATGCTTCCGCATCATCTGCACCATTTATGAGTGCTTTTTCCACAGCACTTTCAGCAATAGATAAGAGGTCATGGCCGTTTAGCATCATTATTATTCACCTCCGAATTTTACATTATTTGCAATTAAATGTGGGCCTCCTAATCCAACAGGAAGTGGATATTGCCCACCTTTACCACACCCACCAAAGTATGATGTTTTTATTTTTAGGTCATTAAATGCTACTTCTACATTTTTCAGGAAATCTAGGATATGCCCTATTAATGAAACTTCTCTATATTTTTCCTTTATCTCACCATTCTCGATTAGATAGGCATATGATGCTTTAAACATAAATGTTCCGTCCTCATTTACTTGACCACCAAGGGAATCAACAGCGTATATTCCATTTTTTAGAACTTCAAATTTTTCTTCTATATTTACATCACCTGGAGCAAAATACGTATTTCTCATTCTCGGTATTGGTGGATACCTAGTATCCACGGCTCTTGCGTTTCCCGTAGGCTCCATATCTAAAATTCTTGCAGTTTGCCTTGTAAGTAAATAACCATTTAAAGTACCATTTTTTAATAATATCGTTTTCTTGGTTGACACTCCCTCATCATCAACAGGCAACCAGAAACCACCTCTCTCTGGTACACCTTCATCAATTATTGTCGTTGCATCCGATCCAAGCTTTTCGCCTAGCCTCCCTGATAAAGGACTTAAATTAGCTACTACAAAGTCCGCTTCCGTCAAATGCCCGAAACTTTCATGAGCCAGAACTCCAACTAGATCATTATGTATGAGAGCTCTAAATTTTCCAGCTGGGGCTGCCTTAGCTTTTAGTTTCATATTTGCAACTTCTGCAACCTCTCTTCCTAAATTTTCAGCTTGTGTACCGTCTTTAAAGAACTCAAATCCGTATACGCCACCTTTGCTATCCCTATGTGATGCAATTATTCCATTTTCTTTCTCGACAATGATAGTTGCAATTCCAGTCAATGTGAAATGATAAACCTGCTTTATGTCTTCTATATTCATAAAATATCGTTTTCCGTACTTCTCTCCGTACGTTGCATCTATAAGCACTGCTTTTTTAGCGATCTCTTTGGCTGTTTGATAAATAATATCTATTTGCTCTTTTTTCTTATCCATAGGAACTTTATCAAATCTTATTTTAAGAGTAGGTGGTATGAACTCTCCTGAAATCATTTTTACTTCAGCGAGTTGAGTCGGCATTTTTATATGCTCTGAAGCTACTTTTGCTGTTTTAAAAGAGTTTTCTACGACTCTTTCAATTTCCGCTTTCGTTAGATTTGACGTATATGCATAAGCTTCGGCACCCTTATAAATAACTCTAACGCCGAGCCCAATCTGCCTCCTATTAACAGTTCTCTTAATGATACCATTTTTAGATTGAATCTCGAAAATGTTTATGTTCTCGCCACGAGCATCAATATATGGTATGCGTAGCTTTTCTGCCACTCTAATTGCATATTCTAATAAATCTTCCATTATTATCCCTCAGATAAATAAGTATTTTAAAATTAAGATACTTTGTATTTATAGATTGTTTTAAGA
>JAGGXT010000339.1 GCA_021162905.1 Candidatus Odinarchaeota archaeon
AATAACATCTTAGCTTTATATGACTCTCTTTCAATAAGTTTTCTATCAATAACAATGGTTTCGTAAAGAGAGTTAAAAATATCAAATACAATAGCTTTCCTAGAAACAAGTTTAGCTAATGGAACTAGATACTGACCAACATGGCCTATAAGTAAAATATCATATTCTAGGTTCTTATGCTTTTTTATCAGTTTTATAAATCTTAGAGGCATTGGTTTTGAGCGATCGCTACACTCGATCACATTTACATTGTTTTTCCTTAATCCCTTTACTAGGATTCTGTATCTTGGCGTGTTCTTATCATATGCACCAAATAAAACGACGTCCAATGTTATTCCACCTTTTAACTTGGAACATAGCAATTATGTAACTAACGAAACTAATAATATATGTTTGGTAATAAAATAGCTGCGTAATTTTATGGAATCTTAAATTTCACTATTGGACGGTTAATTCTAAGTACAGTTGTTCGTATCTTTGTACCATTTTATCAACTGTATAGGATTTTGCTTTTTTAATGTTATGTTCTCTCATTTTCAGTCTTAATGATCGCTTTCGAGCCAGCTCCAATATTTTTTGTGCTAAAGCTTCATCATCTTCATGATTAATTAAAAATCCTCCTTTTTCTTTATCTATGATTTCCGGTGCTACACCAACTGGCGTACTTATTATTGGTAAGCCAAAGTGTGCAGCTTCTACCAGAGCATGACCAAAGTTATCGTAACGAGATGTCCATACAAATATGTCTGCTTTTTCATACATATTCCACAATGCTTTGCCTGTAAGCCAGCCAGTAAACATAACCTTATCTCTTATGTTCAATTGTTTACATAATTTAAGTAATTTTTTCTTATACCCTCTTTCTTCTTTGGCATACTTACTAGGCTTTTCATCTCCGACAATAACATATTTTAAATTTGGATTTACCCTAACAGCTTTTGCAAATCCCCGTATACCTAACTCCAGATTGTTCTTATACGTCAACCTACTCACAGTGAGTAGAATCGTTGTATTGTTTTGTTGTATAGAACGGCCTTTTACTTGTGGTAAGTGAAGTCCGTGCGGTATTATTCTAACTTTCCGTGCTGGAACGCCAAATTCAATGATCTCTTTAGCTTCTTGTTTTGTAGTTGCAACAATCGCACTAGCTTGTCTTAATGCAAACCTTGTTGAAATAATATCATATAAACAATTTTGAAGTCTGCCCAATGAACTCCAATATTCTTGTTTAAAGGTCGCGATCGAGCCATGTGCAGTCATCACAAGCGGTATGTCCTTAATGTTACTTAGCAATGCGCCTATATCAGTTTGGAAGTTTCTATAACCATGCACATGAACAATATCACCCTGTTCTTTGAGCAAATTTGATAACATATTCAAGCTAGGTCTATAATGCCCTATCCTAATAATTGGTTTAAACAGTTTTACTCTAATCTTTGGGTGATTTTTAAATCCACTACAAAAAAACGTATAAACAATGTTCTCTATGCCCTTATTTGCTAAACCTTGAGTTAGGTGATATGCTTGTTTAGCAGGTCCTGTAACAGCCCTTAGAGAAATCTCTCCTATAGTTCTTATCACTCTCACAACAATCACCCATTCTTAAATTACATTCTAGATAGCAAAACAAAAATTAATTTAAAGCATTTCCATACAGCATCTAATTAAAATTTCTATATGATTTTTAAGTTTTTACGGCTTTATATCCTATATATCCGTCCCATATATCAACATTGTTTGTTCCTCGTTTTCGATTTTTAAAGCTTCCTGCGGATAAGGGGTAAATTAGAGGTTCTAGGAGTTACAAAGTTCTTTATTTAAGTTACTAAATGAAATATATAATCAACTTGCAGCCTCTATAATAACTAAAAAGCAGTAAATAGTTCTTCGGTAATGTTCCTTCTCCATTCAAGAAATCGTAGTAAAGCGAAGGGAATATAAAATCATTAATCTAATGACGCAGTAGCTTTCTGCTAAAAAGTATCAAATAGACTAATAATCTGGTTAAAACGAGAAGAGGAAGCATTATCCATGAAACATCTTTTTCTTGAAAAAGCCCAGCAAACATAAGCCGTGCGCCTATTGCTAAATGTTCATAAAGCAAGTCTCTAAGGGTTAAACCTGTCAGTTCTATGCCCGCAGTTGAAAACAATCTTGCTCCTCTTATTTGTTTCTTAATAAATTCGCTTAGAGTGGTCATTGTGTCGTGATAAAGCGGGTCTGTATGGATTGCTACTTTATAACCTTTTTCCCTCAATTTTCTTGCTATGTAAAAATCCTCACCCCAATCTAGACGCTTATCAAAACCACCGACTTCTTGAATGTATTTCTTTCTGAAAAGCGCATTAGTACCTCCCACTATTCCCTTATTTCTTCTTAAACGATGAATTGTTATTTTCATCGAGAAATTAGTATAACATCGTGAAAAAGCTGAAGAATCTGGCGGGGCTGTAAGTATCGGCCACACAGTACTTACATACGGATCATCAAATAATCGAATTGCGTTTTTTAGCCAATTTTCATGAGGAATTATAATATCACTATCGATTAATGCTAATATCTCACCTTTGGAATTTTCTACACCCAGTTGACGGGCTTCCGACAGAGTTCCTCGTGAAAAGATTACTAAGTCAGCATACTTCTCCGCTATCTTTATGGTTAAATCAGTTGAATAACCATCGATAATTATAATCTCAAGACGAGGATACTTCTGCTTTCTGATACTTTTTAGACATCTCTCCAAAGTTCTCTCACTATTAAGTGTTGGGATACAGAAGGATACCATAGGAAGAATTTTTTCTTTCTTTGTCGAAATTTCCATCGTAAATTGTTGTGTTTTTGACGCATTCAAATTAATTACCTACCAAATTTTCCAGAATTTTCTCAATTTGATCTGTTATGTTTTTCCAACTATATCTCTTAACGTAATTTGCAGCTCTTAATCCCAGTTCCCTTAGCTTTGTTCTACTTCTTGATAACTTTGCAGCTACACTTAGAACTTCATTTGGACTATTCACATAGATAATTCCATTCCCTTTGCCGAACTCTTTAATGATTCCCGGTAGCTTTGTAGCTATGACTGGTTTCCCACATGCCATGTATTCGTATATTTTTATGGGAACAATATCTCTCATGATCTCATTATTATAGGCTGGTAACAAGCAAATATCTGAAGCCGCTATATACTCAGGTACTTTTTCATAGGGTTGCCAGTCTACAAGTATCAAGGAGTCCCCCAAAATTTTTTTCATCATTGCTAATTCAGTATATAGGTCTCCTCTACCCAGAACCATTAGCCTAATGTTATTCCCCTTATATTTCGATAAAGACTCGGCTACTTCTTTAAGCCCGGAAAACTCATATAGCCATCCCATAAAAAAAAGTACAATTTCATTCTTTTTTATTCCATATCGTTTTCTTATACTCTCGCCACTTATATTCGGGTTAAACCTTTTACTATCAATTCCTGCGCCAAGTACTATTATCTTTTTAGGATCTGCCCCCAACTCTATCGCATAATCCCTCAATTTCTTATTTATGGTGAATACAAGTTTTGATGAACGTAATGTTTGACTTTCAAATATTTTCCCAAATATTCTGAGTTTCTTTATCGGAATTAGTCTGTGTAAAGTATCTATTAGGTAGTAAACAAAGGGTATATTGAATTTCTTGGCAAGTTTCATCGCTATGTATGTATTTAATATGCCCAATCCTATGATAATATCTGGCCTAAATTCCTTTATTTGTCTTATGATTTCTAATCCATGTGTGAATGGAATTGATGCATAATCAAGAAGAGGTATTTTTAATATGGATGGTCTAATTACTGTTATAATGGATCTCTTAATTGTTTTCCCTTTCACGTAGCAAATAAACCGCTTTGATAGTATTGAATTAGATGTGTTCTCTTTCCATTGTATTTCAAAGTCTATTACCCTGATTTTATGTCCTCTTAGCTGAAGTCTTTCCATTAAGTGATGTTGTTGATGAGGTCCTCTTTTAATCCAATCGGACTCCTGAACAACGAGTATGCGCATATAGGATACACCTAAAACTGAACTAAAACTTAACACTTTCCTTTATTTTTTCCCAATGCTCTTTAAACCACTCATAAGTTTTCATCAATCCTTCTCTTATGTCAGTCTTCGGCTCATATCCAAGTATTTTTCTTGCTTTTTCTATTGATGCTCTTCTTCTTGTTGATTTGTCCCAGTCTCTTTTCGGCTTAAAAACGACCCCGGCTTTGTTTCCAGTTATCTCATTTATCATGTTAGCTAGATCTATTATCTTTGTTTCTGTTCCTGACGCTAAATTTATGGCTTCACCTACAGCTTCTGGTATAACTCCCATTCTAAGAGTTCCTTCCACTATGTCGTCAACAAAGGTAAAATCTCTTGTCTCTTCTCCTGTTCCCGTGATGGGTAATGGTTGCCCGTGTATAGCCCACCAAATGAAATTAGGTATGACGTTCCTATACTTGCCAGGTACTTCCCCGGGGCCATAGACATTAAAATACCTAGCTATAGCAACGGAAAGCCTATAATAATCGTGAAAGTAGTTACAATAAAGTTCTCCAAGTAACTTGTGTATCTGATACGGAGTGTCCAAGTGTAGTGATACGTAGTCTTCTTTGAGTGGTAGGGGAGTTTGGCTTCCGTATACTGAGCAACCTGAGGATGCAAAAACAAATCTTTCTACGTCAACTAGTTGCGAGTATTGTAGCGTTTTCAGTGTTCCAAGACCGTTTACAAGTAAATCCGTTTCTGGATGATCCACACTATTCTGATTTGCAAAGTGAGCGGCTAAATGAAAAACGTAGTGAGGTTTAAAGCTGAATGCTCTTTTCATTTTCTCATCGTCAAGTATACTTCCATGTATGAAGAGCACTTTAGGATCTTTGGGTAAATTCCATTCATATGATGCCGATAAGTCGTCTATAACAATGATTTTCTCAGGTTCTGCCTTTAGAAGTGTTCTGACAAGATTGCTACCAATGCAACCTGCTCCACCAGTCACCAAAATCCTTTTTCCCGTATAATGGCTTAATACTTCCTCAAATTTCATAATAATCACTCCTTAAAACCGTAAACTTTCTTAAACCACTCAATGGTCTTAGGTATGCCTTCTTCAAGTGGAACCGTCAGTTTAAAGCCTAGATCCTGCTTAGCTTTGCTAGAATCCGGCGTCTTTATTCTTGTAGTGAAAGGTTCTGCTTCTTTATATGTTACTTTTGAATCATCCTTACCTAAATATTTTAAGATTAGATCGGACACATACTTTATCTCGTATTGTTTATCTCCTCCCAGATTATATACCTCACCGGGCTTGAAATTATCAATTATATTTCCGAGAGCTCTACAAATGTCCTCAACATATTCAAATGTTCTCTTATGTCCTAGATAAACCGTATAAGGCTCGTCATGCAAAGCCTTATAGATAAATATAGGTATCACTCCCCTATATGGACTATAATGTTCCCCGGGACCGTACACATTGAAAAGCCTAACTCTGACCGTTTCAGTACCGTACATTGCAGCTGAATTTAATATTTGCATTTCATTAACCCACTTGGTCATAGCATAATCATTCATTTGCTTAATCGGAACCCTATCCATCACATCTTCAGTCATAACTCCATCGTAATCCCCATAGACCTCAGCGCTACTAAAGAAAATCATTCTAAACTTCTTTTTCTCCTGCATCCTAATAATATTCTTAGTTCCCACAACATTTGTCATCCAAAGATTCTCATAGTAGGCTTCGCCATTCCACCTTCCATATTCAGCGGCGGCGTGGTAAACATACTCGAAATCATGCTTTTCGAAAAGTCGTTCGACCTGTCTGAAAACGCTGACATCACATCTTATCGACTTAGGATCCTCTGAATGTCTTAGGTCACATAACCATACATCATGTCCTCTTTTCCTTAACTCCTTAACCAAATTAGAGCCTATAAACCCTAATCCACCTGTCACTAGTATTTTAGCCATTTTTTCACCCCAATAAAATCTTAACTATTCTTTTTCCTGCCTTTCCATCCCCAAAAGGATTGTTCCAGTCACGCTTTTTATTCAACATAAATTTAACTTTTTCGACTATTTCATTTGGATCGGTACCAGCGAGAACATTTGCGCCGACCTCTATGGTTTCAGGTCTTTCAGTGTTATACCTTAACGTTACACATGGAACTCTAAGGATACAAGCTTCTTCTTGCACTCCGCCGGAATCTGTCAATATCAACTTAGCCTTGCTTTCTAACTGTAAAAAGCTTAAATAATCAATAGGGTCTATCAAAGTTACCCCCTCTGGTCTTAAGTTAAACTGCTTCATCCTTTTCTTGGTTCTTGGATGTATTGGAAAAATTATCGGAATGTTTAATTCTTCGTGAACAAGTTTCAATCCATCCAAAATTCCTTGAAATCTTTCCTTATTGTCAACGTTTTCTTGTCTATGGACAGTAACTAAAAAATAATCATCGCTGTTTATATCTAAGTCATTTAGAGTATTAAACTGAATGTTTGACAACTTTAAATTTTGGTGTACTGCGTCCACGATAGTATTGCCGGTGACAAAGATTTTCTCACTTGGTATCCCTTCCTTGAGAAGATTTTGTTTTGCTTTTTCTGTTGGAGCAAATAAAAAGTCCGATATATGGTCTGTTAAAGTCCTATTTATCTCCTCAGGCATTTCTCTATCAAAGCTTCGCAACCCAGCCTCAACGTGTCCAACGAGTATATTTAGTTTTGTTGCCGCCAAGGCTCCTGCCAAAACAGTATTTGTGTCTCCTTCAACCAGTATAATATCAGGTTTCTCCTTTAATAAGATTCTTTCGATACCAATTAACATTTTGCCCGTTTCTTCGGCGTGTGTTCCTGATCCAACTTGTAAATTGTACTTAGGTCTAGGTAATTTAAGCTGGTCAAAAAATACTTGGTCCAAGTTATAAGAGTAGTGTTGTCCAGTGTGTAAAATAAAATAATCTGAATTTCGTTTTTCAAGTTCCCTTATAATGGGGGACATCTTTATTATTTCCGGACGTGTTCCAAGTATTATTGCAATCTTCATTTTATTTTCCTCATTTTGAAAATTACTGTTCCGCCATCAGTATAAGGTTTCCATGGATCGACACACTGAATGTAAGCATTTTCCCGGTCCTCTGGTTTTGTTAATCCTAATTTAACCGGATCGGCTCCGTGTTCCAAAGCAAGCGCATAATGTACTATTGTGGACAGTGCGTGAATGCAAAGAGCATCAGTCTTCTCAATTAAAATTTTCGGGTCATCAATCACTATTTTATCACCAACCCTATGTACTGGACATTTTCCTCTTATCTCGCAAACCTCGATAACGATCAATGTAGATGACCTCCGACTCCCATTTAGGTAACAATTTAATACTACAACTTGACTTTCAAACATATTTTAATAAGTCCTATATAACATTTAACTTTCGTAGAAATTTTCCTAAATAAGCCAAAAGATGTAACCAAACAATCTTATCACTACGATGCCCCTACTTTCAATCACACATAGCTTAAAATGTGATTAAAGCATACCAATTCTATTAATTTATTCGAACAGTTTTTTTAACTAGTTAAAAACCTGGTAGGGAGATATCCTGTTTCAAGCATTATTAAATTACGTTATTGTAAAATCTATACCTATACGAATAAACTTCCTCTACTTCCACTTAAACTAATTCTCCTCTAACACTTCTAGATAAATTCTTCTGACAGAATCATTATTCTACTAATTTAGCAAAAGTTTTAGACGGTTTCTGAAAATAATGTTTTTGTAGGTGTAGGAGGGGTTAGCCTCGGCAGGTTATATTGCTTTTAAGTTTTTTTGCGTTTTCTACAATAGCCTTTAAAGTTTCAATTC
>JAGGXT010000355.1 GCA_021162905.1 Candidatus Odinarchaeota archaeon
ATTCTTAATGCTACGAAATACTTCAGAGAAATGGTTACTGGAAATGTAACCAAGGAGCTATGGAGAGTCCCCATAGGACCATTTACAATATATAAAGACAGTATAGGTCATAACTTCTGGACATTTGCTAATGGTCTTGCTACACAAGTAAATGATGATCAACCAGTTCTAGTTGGAATAGCTAATATTAGTGATTTAACAGTATTAATTGATCAGCAAGTTGAAATTTCACTGAGTATTGATAACATCGGTAATGCTACAGCTGAAGATGTTGAAGTGACATTCTATCATGCTATTGCAGATTATAATTGGACATTCCATGATATATCCATCATAAAGACTGTGAGCATTGGTGATATCGAAGAAGGAGAAAAAATAACTACAAGTATAAATGTAACTGCCAGAACAAGAATAGGTGTACACCCAGTATATGCAAATATAACCTATACTGATGATGATGGCCGAACAATTACTGTATTTAGTAACATGATATTTGCAATAGTTCTTCCAAAGTTTGCGGAGAAACCAAAGCCTGATTATCCATTCCCAACACCAGAGTTAGAAGTGCAAAAAGTGTTTGACAAATATTCTGCAAGTGTAGGTGAGACTATAGCTGTAACAATAAATATTACAAATGTAGGAGACGAAGATACAAGAATAATAATAGTAGACACCATTAATAGCACGGCATTTGAAGTCTTACCAGACACCCTAAAGGTCTATCGTAATGGTGAGGATATAACCGATTATGTTAAAGTAGGCGTTGCCTTTGACAGAACGGTACGTGATTGTCATATAACAGCAGTTATTATACGTTCTAATGTGGCCAAGCCAAATGTAGGTATTTACTTAGAACCAAATGAAACACTAACAATAACATATACCATGAGAGTTAAAGCTGCAGGTTCTGTGGTAGGCTACCCATTAATTATTCGTTATACATCATTACATCCAATTTACGCGTCAGAAATGCCATCAGGATCAGGAGAAGGAGAAACTGGTAGCTTATCTATCAATTATGATTCATCATCCATTACAGTAAATGATATTCTCAAGGGCTTCCAGACAGATGAAGAAAATCAAGTGGTGACATATAGCGCTTCATTCTCAGTAGCTTTAGAAGAAGCTGCAGAGATCTTTCCAGTAGGGCGAATAGTAATCATTGCAGGGATAATCCTAGTAATAGTTACCGTCATAGTTGTAGTCAACCAAAGACGAAAAAGGCAAATAGTTTCTCACTTCAGCTAGTTTACATTTTTTATTTTTTCCTTTTTATTCTGATAATTTATTAAAGTAAATTAATATATCTAAACGCGTATAAATATTTTATATCTCAAAATACAGAGGAATCATTGATGGGAAATGATGAAGCTGACCTCTATTCGTTTTTTGAAGCACTAACACATCCCATTCGGTTAAAAATAATTACCTTTCTTTATGAAAATGAAACACTAACCTACACTCAACTCTTAGAATTTCTAAAAATAGATACTGGTAAGTTAAATTTTCATTTTAAGAAGCTTGGTGATTTAATAGAAAAAACTAAAGAGGGAAAATACCGTTTATCTAAGAAAGGTTGGCTTGCGGTATCTACAATAAAAGCCGTGCGTGAACACTTAGGTGTAAAAGAAATAAGGGAGCATACAAAAAGTTACTTCTTTAGGCGATTTCTTGCTTGGCTTATTGATATATTTATAATATACATAGTAGCTATAGGCGATATCGATCTTTCGATGTATGACTATTCTCTTCCATATCTATACATTTCTATTTCTCTTCCCGCCATCCTAATCAAGCCGTTAATATATATTTTCTCATTTAACATTTTTGCGTTAACTACACCAGAACAGATTGTAGGAGTTTATTACAAAAGTATCCTGTGGATTTACTGGACACTTTTAGAGGGTTATCGTGGGCAGAGTATAGGAAAAATGGTTCTCGGAATAAAAATCATAAAAACGGATATGTCATTAATTCAACTAGCAGACTCGGCCGTTTCGTCCTTTGGAAAGGCATTTATCTTACCCATTGATATACTTGCTGGTATGATTCTTAAGATAATAAAAAAAGGATATTTCATACGTTTTACTGAATATTATACACGCATAATGACAATTCCTACATCATTGAAACCATAGCCTTTCGTTTTGGGACAGTAGGTAAGAATTTACCTCTACCTCTCTTGCCATACACTTCGCCCTTTTCAGCTATAATTTCTCCACGTGATATTGTAATTTCGATTGGGATTATATTCTTGCCTTCATAAACATTCCATCCACATTTATAGTGACTTTTATCGGCAGATATCACATCGGTTATTTTCGGATCAACTATTACTAGATCAGCATCTGATCCTATCGCAATTGCCCCTTTCTGAGGATACCAGTTAAATCTCTTAGCTGGGTTGGCGCTAGTTATTTGAACCAGCCTAGTTAGTGTAAGCTTTTTGTTTTTGATAGTTTCGTATAGAAGCATTGGAAAGACATCCTCAACACCAGGGATACCTCCCCATGCTTTCCATATATCTTCATAACCAATTTCTTTTTCTTCTTTTGTGCCCGGAGCATGGTCAGTAGTTACCATATCAATAGTACCGTCACTTAACGCATTCCATAACGCAACATTATCCTCTTTGGTCTTTATAGTAGGATTCATCTTAAGATAAGGGCCCCATTTCTTACCATCTTCCTTTGAGAAAAACAAATATTGCGGGCATGTCTCAGCAGTTACATTAACTCCTCTTTTCTTCGCATCCTTCATTGCCATAGCACCTAATTTTGATGAAACGTGAACCACTTGTAAGTTGACTTTTGTTTTTTCTCCCCATTTAGTAACTCGTCTAATTGCCTCTTCCTCGCCTATATCAGGTCTTGACTCAAAATAGTCAAAAATTGTTTTCTTTCCATCTCTTTGAAATTTTTCTGCAAGGTATGTAACTATTTCATAATCTTCGCAATGAACTAATTGTATGCCATTAAATTTAGCAATTGCTGACATCATCTTCATCATTACTATAGGATTTATATGATATGGTGGACATGTAAAAGCTTTAAATCCCCCAACTCCTAGCTTAATAGACTCATCAAGGTATTCTATATCCTCTTCCGTCATATTTCCAGCGTGCTGACCAAAATCAATTATGCTATTTTTCTCACCTATTTCTATTATATTCTTAACTTCATTAGTTCTAACAGTATGTGTAACAAGTGGCATATTAATAAATGCAGTCATTCCTCCCGCAGCTGCGGCAACGGAACCTGAATAAAAATCTTCTCTGTAAGTATAATTAATGTCATGTATATGAGCGTGTACATCGATAGCTCCAGGTAATATCAACTTCCCTTCAGCATTTATGATTTTATCTGCACTAGGAACATGCGCAGAGCTAACAATACCAACTATTTTTCCATTTTCAATTACTATGGACCCCTTAAATATTGTACTCTCTGTAACTATAGTTCCGTCCTTTATAACTAAATCAACACTCATAGGGGATCACCTTAATGTTTGTTGAATATATTTTATAAAAACATTTAGATAAACCTAAATCTTC
>JAGGXT010000127.1 GCA_021162905.1 Candidatus Odinarchaeota archaeon
GCATGGATGATACACTACTTAATGTAAGTCAAACTGATAACAATACATTCTTTTTAAAGCTTTTTACATCAGTTGCAAATAAAGTTTTTTGGTGGTATGTTGATGATTCAACAAATGGCGATAACAGTACATCATACGTAGATGATACATTCTATGAAATAGATTTTGTGTTGAATGTATCATTAGCATTCTTTACAAAAACTCCTAAGCCATCCGACTTAGCATTAAAGGTTAATGAAACTGAAGTTCTTGATAATTTTACCTGGATTTCCTCAGATTTCTTTTTCTCTGAAAGTGTTTATTTTGATGTTTCTTCCCTATGGCCCATTCTTGAGTACAACGTTACATATTCACTATACGAAAATCAAACCCTTTATGCAAGATCTGAGTATACATTATCCGATGAAACAGTTACATGGACTACGCAATTTCAGACAAACCTATCCTTTGTTTTCTCAAAAATCAATGCAACAATGAGTCATCCAAGTGACTGGACGTTTCAATACGCATTAAACTATTCTACAATGTACCCATATTATGAGACTTACCCTAGTAGGACAAAAATATATTGGGATTATGGCAATGGAAAATGGAAATTATATTATGTTAGTAATAATTATCTTTCCCAATTATTGATCGATCCATCTCCCGCTCTTATTACTGATATAATAGATATTTCCGCCAAGTTTAGAGAGGGGACTAATCCAACATCAGACGTAGGAACTCTTAGAATATACCATAACTTAATTCAGATTTATACCGATCAAGATTATCCCAACCAGGGATGGCTTAATTTTTCATGGCTACCAGCCAGTACTATAGATGAAGGCGGAAACTTTACAATTAATGTACTTTGGGAAAATGGAACAGAAGTTGGGTACGTAAGTGGTAACATGTATATAATGCTTACAACGTCATTAGTATCTTTATATGATGATACCAAGATAAACCTAATAGGTGATACTGTTGAAGTTAAAGTACGTTATTTTGACACACACAACAATGAACCTATTGAGGGAGCTAATGTAACTGGGAAATGGTTTTATAATGATTCTGTTAAGTTTACTGATATTGGTAATGGATATTATGTTGCATATTTAGATACTTCAAATGCGAAAAATGGTACATATCCCCTAAACATCACAGCCACAAAATTTGGTTATCAGCTGCAAAATGTGTCAGCCTCAATAAAATTAATCTATAAAACAAGGTTGACCAGTCATGATTATATTGCTAATTTTACAATTCCAATGACTATAGCTGCTAATTTCACTTTTGAAAACGGTACAGCAATAACTGGAGCCAACGTAACTATAAATGGGACAAAGATGCAAGATAATCTTAATGGCACGTATACTTACCAAGTGAAGTTTAATAGCCTTGGGACATACATGTATGTTATTAATGCTACGAAAGAGGGGTATCAATCGCAAAGTATTACAATACAAGTCTGTGTATGTAACATCTCAACATATCTTGAAGGTACTCCTCTTATTGAGATCGAGTATAGTGATTCAATTGCAATTAATGTAACATATAAGATGTACAATGGGACATATATAGAGGATGCAACAGTTAAATTAGAAATAAACGGGACAGAATATCCGTGCAAAGAGCTAGGCTATGGAAAATATGGTGTTTATATTCACAAAAACTTTACCTTGGGAACCTATGAACTCACTTTCACTTTGCAAAAGTATGGATTCTCGGTCTCTCAATACACAACATTCCTAATTGTAAATCCCATATCTACAACTGCCAATACGTTTAATGGTAGCACAACATTCAATGTTATGTATCATGAGACGTTTATACTTATAGTTAACTATACCTTCTCAAACGGTAGTCCGATAAATGATGGAAATGTTTACGCTACGCCATCGTATAATCCATCGCAAGTTATAGTAGCAAGTAATATTGGTAATGGTCAGTATTCAATAATTGTATATGTAGAATCAGCATATAATTTCTCTTTAACTGTAAAATTTGAACGGCAGTTTTGCAAAAACCATACACTGGTTATCAATTTCAAGGTGTCAGCAAGGCCAATTGGGTATTCAATTTCTTATCCAACATCTACTTCCGCTGGTTATGAATTCAATTTAACATTGTGGGTGTATGACAATAAAACTAATGAATATCTAACAAATGTAACATTAGATATTTCCTTCACAGGCAATAATTCAATAGCGGATTATACTATTATTACAATTGATAATTATTACAATATAACATTTGTAGTTAATAATAGGCCATCGACAAATGTTACATTCCAAGTGAACATAAAAACGGGACTATTGGGATTTATGAATGAATCAATAGATACTACTATTTTAATTTATTCTGTTAAGACAAATGCATATGTTGAATACCCACATAGCATTTTTTACGGTGATAATACTATTATTAAGTTGTACTATGGGCCGTTTGATGCAAATATTCAAACAAACTGGAGTAACTATGATGTTAATAATCTAAATAATGGTACTTACCTTATTATATTAAACACTTCAAAACTTGAACTTGGAAACTATTCAGTAAAAATATTGGCATTTCGAGAAAACTATGTAAACTACTCTATAATCGTTAATTTCACTGTAGTCCGATTGCCAGCAAAAATTATTTTTTCTCCCGCTAATGAAGTACTGTGGAATGATACTATAGAAATTTACATTTACTTATTTGATGAACATCACAATGAGTATGTCGAAAACTTTTCTATCAGTACAGATATACCAGACTCGGAAATAATAAATATGACTCAATATTTTATAATTCGTATCAACACCGCAAATTACGCACTTGGTAAACATACCTTTTATGTAAATGCAACCAAGCCTCATTACGAGAACACTTCATTAGCGCTTTCATTTAATGTTAAACCAAGACGAGCAAATATTATCGTCCCAGAGACTATAAAACATTATGTCAACAATACTATTACCATTAAAGCATCTATAGTAGACTTAAATTCTTCCATAAAGATAATAAATGCAAATCTCACACTAAAGATATTTGGTAATACCTATCATTTCGAAGAAAAACTACCAGGAGAGTATGAGGTCTCAATATTTTTAAATAACACTGGGAAATTTAATGGAACCATATGTTTTGAAATGAAAAATTATGTTAATGAAAGTATTCCTATTATGATTCATGTTTTAGAAAGAGCTACTGTGACCTTCTATCTATCGACAGTTGGTGACCCTATTGCTGGTCAAAGAGTTGGAGTTAATGTGACAGCAATTTTCTCGAATGGAACTCCCGCTGCAAATATTCCTCTTACAGTAATAGTTACATATGAATTTGAAAATGGGACAACAAAGAGTGAAACGGTAAATGTTGTTACAAACGAAGAGGGACAAGCTATTTTTGATGTAAGTATTCCAAATAATGTTAAAAGCATGCAAATATCTGTAAGCTATGAAGGTAACTTCTCAACGCTTTCTTCCACCAACGAGGCTAATTTTACTGTTATAAGGCCCATTTCTTTACTTGATTATTGGTGGTTATTTGCGTTGTTTGGTCTTTTTTCCGCTATAAGTTATGTGACTTACAGGACAAAGAAAAAGAGATCCTACATTAAACTTATGGTTCAAATAAAAACTAAAGAGCTATATTCAGAATTAGCATCTATAAAACATTATCTGCTAATCCATAGTGGTGGTGTCCTTATGTACTATAAGAGCTATATAGCAAAAAGTCTGCATGCTGAGCTCTTAAGCGGCATAATAACAGCACTTACTACGGTATCTACACAAGTTTTAGAGACAAAAGAAAAAAGTCGATATAGCATGCATACTTACAGTGGTCTATCCATAACAGTAGTTCATGGAGATTTTGTTCTCACCGCATTCATCTCCAATAAACCATTATCAACAAAAATGATAAATAGAATCTACTACATTTTAAAAATTTTGGAACGAAAGCACTATAATGTCTTAAAGAATTGGGCAGGTGCTGTAGCTGATATTGAACCATTTGCGAAACAATTAGAGCAAGAACTGGCAATTCCAATAGTTCACCTCGAATTAGAAGTAGTAAAATTAGGAAAGAAGTATGCCTCAATACAAGAAAAAATTAGAAGACTTGTTGAGGAAGGAAAGAAAGTTACAATAGCAAATCTGATTCCGCTGCTGACTGAGAAAGAGGCCTCTATGCTTCATGAGCTCTTAATGAAAAAGAAAATAAGGTTTAAGACAAATCATAAGAAAAAATCTTCTTAAATTATCCTCTCTTTTTAGTACCTTTATTCAGCATATTATTCTCTTTTTTACTGCTATTCTTTGAAGTAAGATATTATTTTTTTATTAACCTCCTTTACTACATCTATTGGATCCCGTGTTGGAGGGAGTATGAATACCACTTGGGATAAGCCCTCTTTATGGTATTTATCAATTTTTTCTATACACTCTTCAGGGGTTCCAGATATTGAGAAAAGTTCTGCTACATCTATAGGTACATATTTTTCAGCTTTATCAAAATCTGGTAGTGATTGACGAACATTCTCAATTATCTCATGCTCCACCTTAAGTTCATTAAGTAAATATTCTGGTAAACTCGCTAAAGCATATATTGTATTTTTCCTTGCCATTAAAACAGCTTTTTCATGATCCTTGTCCATAGCAAAAGCTATTACATTGGCTAAATAAAGATCATCTATCTTCCGTCCTTCACTTTCAGCACCCCTTCTAATAATTTCTTTTACCTTAGGGAATGCTTCATATGGTATAGCATCAAGATATACTCCATCGCCAATTTTTCCAGCCAGTCTAAGCAACTTTGGTCCCTTGCCAGCTATGAATATTGAAACTTTAAAAGGATTCTCAAAAGAGAGTTTTACATCCTTTATCTTAAAGTAAGTTCCCTCAAAAGACACTTTTTTATTTGCAAGAAGCTCTCTAATTATGAATGTTGCCTCTTTAAGCGCACGCAAGGGCTTTTCTGGTAGAATATTAAGCATGCGCATTACATGGTAGTCCCCAGTACCTAAAGCCAGGGTAACTCGACCATTTGTTAATTCACTCAATGTAGAAATTGCAATAGCTGTTGTAACAGGATGTCTAGTCAATGGATTAGTGACACCAGTTCCAATTTTAATTTTAGTTGTAGAATATCCTATAAGAGCTAGGGCGAGATATACGTCTCTTTCGAAATCCACATCAGCAACCCATAAATAATCAAAATTGTTTTCTTCAAGTGTCTTTGCCAAGGGAATTATTTTTCTCACCGGGTAAGGGATCAGATCTACTCCAAATTCTATAGCTTGCATGGGGAACACCCTTTTCCAACACTATATTCTGATATATCGCTCATAATATTTAATTTTTGATAATCCTATCAAGTATGCAGTAACATTTGTGTTTAATCTTCTTTTTCATAGTACCCAAACTCATTTAACATCAGGATTATCTCCTCGTCACTTATATCATACCACTTTTTATATGCATCAGCAACAGCAAAATAGAAACTTTCTCTCAAATTCAAAACAATGATGAGATCTACCATTGTAGAAATTTCTAGAGCAGTATTTATAGGAGATGTAGGAACTGCAACTATTACTTTCTTCGGGTTATGTTTCTTTGCCCAATGTATCGCAGCTCTCATTGTATATCCAGATGCTAAACCATCATCGGTCAATATAATAGTAGTATTTTTAAGGTCCGGGTATTTTCTATTCCTTCTAAATAAGATATTACGTCGTTTAATTATCTCAAGAACCCTTTCTTTAATCAATTCTATCTCATCATCAGCTAAATTAATGAATTCTAACAGTGTTTTATTTAGAAACATTGTCCCATCCGGAGCTAGAGCTCCAAATCCTGCCTCTGGGTCTGTGGGAATCGGCATCTTTCTAACTATAATTAAGTCGAGTGGAGTATTTAGACTCTTAGCTATTTGAATACCTATAGGTACACCACCAGCAGGAATCGCAAGAGTAATTAATTTAGGTTCATCAACTAAAATTTTAGATAGTACCTTTGCAAGAATCTCACCTGCGTGCCATCTATCATCAAAAATACTAATTTCATCTCTGAATTCTCTTATTTCAAGAATATTTTCTTTAAATTGTGTCAGAGAGTAATTCACATCAATCGACCTAGGATATTTTTATTCGTATATAAGGTGACTAATTCTAAATACTTTTAATATTACAAAAAATTTATGTGCAACTTGAAATTATATTGAGATGAGCAGATAAGCCTTGGTGCTTTAGATGGGCAAAGTAGGAATTATCTACGGAAACACCTTAATGGAAGATTTATACTTTATTAAAGGTTTGGCAAAAGCATTATCTGAACTAAATGACGAGGTTTATATTCTTTGTGCTTATGAGGAAAATGTAAACAAGTATGATTTTATAGATACCGCATATGTCATACAAAATAGGAAACTTAAACGAGTTTATGAAAAAGAACACGCTGAGAGTCAAAGGATATCATTGATTTCACTTAATTTACCTATAATGCTGACAAGCACTAACGATATATGCAAGGAAAAAAATGTGAAGAAACTTTCTGATGCAAATAATGATGAGATAAATGGGTATATGAGAGCTTACGAAGAAAGTTTACATGAATTATACAATACGTTTGGATTAAACGGTTTAATATTGATGGACTTTCCCATATTGCCGTATATTGCAGCAAAGTTTAAAGAGAGGTATAAATTGAAATTTGCAATTAGGATACCTACACAGAATATAGAGAATATATTAAAAGTACCGTCTCATGTCCTTAAATATACGCTTAAAGGATTAGTAGAAACAGAATTTATATTTGTAAATGATTTATTTGCCAAAAATAAAGTTGTAAGTGCATTCAGCGAGCTTGTAGAAAACTTAGAATCAAAAATTAAAATAATTCCCGATGGTGTAGATACTGCGCAGTTTCAATTATATGATGGAACTGTAACACAATTTAATAAACGAATAGCGAATTTTGCATCACTAGTTAGTAAGTTTAAAGACGGTCGAAAGGAAGAATATAGTGTATTAATGGATGAGACTCTTAAGAGAGGTACATTAAGTAAAAGAGACTTGATCGAGTTATCAAGTAAAATTAAAAATGTCTACAATCCAGATCACCCAGACGCGGATATCCTAGATAAGATTAAGCGGATCAGATGGGAAAAAAGGCCGATCGTTGCTTATGTTGGTGATTTCTCACCACACTCAGGAATTTTTGATCTAATTTTTGCTATTCCTGAGGTACTTTTACTTCATGATATAGATTTTATTTTCATAGGATACAGTATATACAGAGAGTTCATTGAAATGCTTTTAAAAGCCTTAAATATGAGAAATTATGGCTTAGTTAGACTTATCTTAGAAGCTGTTAAAGAGACCATTAAAGAGAAGGAGTTACTTTCTGCAATTATGATATTTTTTGAGAAATTAAAGTCTGAAGGAAGACTTCAAGAATATTTCATGAATGCTCAGCAACTTAGAATAAAAGATAAAATAAAAGTATTAGGCAATCTTGATGATTACGCATTAGCTGAAATTCTACCGCTATTCGATATCATTGTTTTTCCAGTAACTTCCTCAAAAATTCACAGATCTTCGGTATTAAAAGGTATGGCGTCGGGACTGGTGCCTATAATTACAAATAATGATCTTTTGAAAGACATAGCTATTAGTATATGTAATACAGTAACAAGGATTAACTATAAGACTTTAACAATTCCACCAGATCCAAATATAAGAATCAACAGATTAGCTTTGAATCTTAAATATTGGATTTCGGTGCTGAAAAAAGAGGAGATAAAAAGTGTTATTAAAAGATCAATAAGGAGAGTAGCAGAGACGTACTATAGTTGGAATACTACTGCTAAGCAAATAAAAGTAAGTTTAGGAATAGAGTAAATGTTTTTTACTGTGCTGTGGTTAAAATGAGAAGTATTAACTTATTAGAGTTACTAAAAAATGTCAAGATAGTTTTAATTATAACTTTTATTTGTAATGTAGCATTTAGTGTATTCTATCTTTGGACTTATTTGAAATTTGGAGATATAAACACTTTTAAAACCGCTTTTGCATTAACGTTTTTTGTAGAATTTGTAGTATTCTTATTTTTGTACTCAATTACACCATATAGTTCGAAAATAATAGATCCTAAACATACATATCGCTATCTGCCTCAAATGAAATATAAAGAATATCTGCGATATGTTTCGTATCTTCAGAAAACTGAAAAAACACCAGAGAAAAAAACAGAGCTAAAGGATATTTTTGGCATTCTTTCAATTATTTTCCTCTTGTTATCATTTTTATGCAAGTTATTACCGTAAGCCTATTAATTGTAAATGGTGATTAATATGGTATTTCTAAAACAATTGACTATAGATAACAGAGAAAAATCAGATGTCATTGAAACCTTAGAAAAGTTATTTCCAGGAAAAGTTAAAATCAAGCAATTAGAAATCGGTGATTTCCTTTTTAACTTTGCAAAATATGCTGTGCTTATAGAAAGAAAAAACATAAGCGACTTTGTAAATTCTGTACGAAACAATAGGCTTTGGGATCAGCTTTATAGAATAATAAAGACAAACGAAATAGAGAATCTTCCTATAAGAAGAAAAATTCTACTAATCGATGGAACTTTTGATCAATATATGCCCGATTCGCAATTCATTAGCGAGAGACAAAAGGACGTTTTCTACGCTTCAATGATGGGCGCTATTCAGCAAATTCTTTTTGTGTACGCAATTCCTGTTATTTTTGCAGATAATAAAGCAGCGCTCAGGCAATTTTTTAGAATATTAGTTCAGAGAGAGGAAAAGGGAAAAAATGAGGCACTTCCTGAAGCTATATGGACTCGAGAGGAAGTTAAAGTTTCGGGTGAAAGGGATTATAGAGTGATTATGTTATCTTCAATCCCAACAATAGGTCCTAATCTTGCTAAAAACCTCTTAAGGAGATATAGGACAATTTATAATATAGTCAATGCTTCTGCAGATTCCCTTTCAAAAGTTCCAGGTATAGGTAGAAAACGAGCAATGATAATATACAACTTTTTCCGTGCAAGTGAAAAATACACATCAACAACTACGATATAGTTAGATTAGAGAAAGAAATAAAGAAGGACATGATGAGTTTACATAAATTATTATATAATAGTAGCTTGCTTGGATGGTTTAATGTAAAATTGATAGGCTTTTTTTACAGCGGATTTAAAAGCTATATCTATATTTTCACCAGTTTTTGCTGAAGTGGCGAAATATTGGAATCCATATTTATCCAGAAACTCATCTAATTCACTCATAGAGACTATATTCACAGTAGAAATAGAAGAAACATCATCAAGCAAATCTACCTTATTACCAACAAGAACAAAAGGATGATTTTTCGTTTCAGAAAGTTTGAATCCTAATTTTGCTTCCAATTCAGGTATCCAGAAGTTCTTTAGGTCGTCAAGTGTTGTGACTTGCGTTACATCGAAAACAAAGAGACCACCAGCTGCGCCACGAAACATATCTTTCATAAAAGATCGAAAATGTTCTTGACCCGCAAAGTCCCATATTTGTGCTATAATAACCTCATTATTTACTTTTACCTTTTTTGAGAAAAAGGCTACACCTATTGTTGATTTCAACTTATCAGGGTCTGGGAAAACACCTTCTACATAACGAATTGCCATACTAGTCTTTCCAACACTGGTATCGCCAAGCAAAAGTATCTTCAACACCCTTTCTTTAATTACTTCATAACTCAAAGTTATCACCCATCATGTTTTTCTACTTCTACCTCTTTGTAATAAGAGAGCATATACAATTACCGAGTTGAAAAAGTAGAGTGCTCCTCCAAAGAATCGTAATAGATTTTCAAGAACAAAAATATGGAAGAAAAGACCTATTATAAATATAACTAGCGATAAACCAATTCCTAATGTAATAACGGCTGCAGGAGAACCACGTCTATAGAGTAAGAAACCGTATCTTAAGAATATCGCTATTGGTATAAAGAATAATATGAATAAGGATATCAGAAATGCTGAGAGGGGGAGCTCCATAAAAATTAATGGATTCAATATATTGATTGGTATATGTTTTGTGAATAAGAGCGATGCGATTGCAAATCCAGTCACCCATGACAAGAAGTAATAATAGGATTCCTTTCGTAATATCATAAGGCTGCCTAATGAAAACAATGAGCCAGCAATTAATAATGAAAGTAGATAAACTCTATAAGGTATTTGATATTGGTAGTTTATTGTATAGAAATAGCCTAAAGGAGTTAAATACTCTAAAGTAAACAGTAACAGATAAACATAAGCAATAAGGCCGATAGCTAATGATAGATATCCGAGTCCCATGTAGAACGAGGGCCTATCCTTGAAGAGAATGTATTTTTCAATGAATATAGAAGTTATAGCAGATACTGTTATTGCTGCCGCTATGATACCAGCAAATAAGAATAATGCTGTTGGTATACCACTCATATAGAGTTGATATGCCGTTTCTGGATTTGGAGTAAGTCGAATTGCCATCAGCTTTGAGAAATAAAGATAAAGAAACGTACTAGCACCTATAATACCAATATATATTGTAAGACTTCTAGTTAACCCTCTTATAACACTTTGTTCATTCGAAAATATCAACGAAGATGCTAAAAAGATTATAATAAAGGAATATAGATAAATTTCTAGTGCTCTAAAAAGGTTAAATAAATATTGTAGGTATAAGAAACCAGTTCTCGCTACAATAAATTCGCCGACTTTCTCAACTATGTAAGTAAATATATATAATGCATAACCAAGCGAGAAGCAGAAGGGTGGATATCGCTTAATGGATAAATAAATGCCTGCTGGAATTATCACGACGGAGAAAGCAATAGCTGAGAACATATAATATATTGCAATTGCAATACTACCACTTACACCAAGCAAATATAAAATGTAGGATGATATTGAAAATGAGGATAAAATCGCAAATAGGAGATATTTAGGAAAACCATAAGCTATGAAAGCTGCAAATGATGCAACTGCAAATATGAAAAATATCGTTGGAAGTATTTCTGGATACAGAAGTATAAAGTGCTCAAAAATTAATTGCAGGCTGAGGAATAGGAATCCATGCAAAAGAAAAATATAACTTATAATTACTTCACGACCTTTCTTTTCTTTAATCAGCTTAAACAATTTAAAAAGCCCAATAATTATTGATAAAATTCCAATAATTATGATTACCAAGGCTATATCTTTATCGAAAGAGATAAAAATACTCTCCACACCACTTACGTCCACAATTTTTCACCCCAATCCTTTAGCTCTTCAAGGAATGTCTTTTCACTCAAAATTTCAATGAGTTTGTCTTTAGTTTCATCAGAGTCTATGTGTGTGGATTTATCTATAATCTCAACCATTTGTCTTAATCGTTGATAATTAACCCGGCTGTCAGAATCAGCAATTACGATGACAGTATAGGGCTTTTCTTTGCACCTCTCAGCAAGAATAGTAAATGTTCTAAAACTCATCTTTTGAACTCTTTCCTGACTATCAACTAAAGACTTTATCGTCACATTAATAGCTTCTATCACACCTGATAGATCTGCTATGTTAATTTTAAATTTGGAATCTTTATTATCTATTTGTAATACAGGAAGCCCTTTATCTTCCTCAATAACTACTACCTTATGAATCACTTAAATCACCACACCTCAAACCAATCAAGAGGTTTCTTCTCTTTTTCTTCATCTTTTTTCTTATCAGTATCAGTTTCTGCAGAACCAACAGCCGGCATTATAGATCTAATCCTAATTTCATCTCCTTGAGTATATAAAAAGATAACTAACTCATGACCATTAGGACATTTCACAGGTACAGGAACGGGCCTAGTAGTTTCTCTATATAACTTTTTAATTTTCTCTAACTCAACAGTTATATCAGTAAATTGGTACTCACAGAATAAACATTTAAATGGAGGAACCTTTACAGTAACCACCTTAAACAAACTCCAAATCATTTTTAGGAGTATACTAACACAACTATAGTATGCTATTAATTATTCACCTTTATTTATATTAGATTTAAGGAAAAACATATTATAATTTTAACTACATAACTCCTAAACGCACTACCCTCAAAATATGGTATTATTCCC
>JAGGXT010000163.1 GCA_021162905.1 Candidatus Odinarchaeota archaeon
CCCTCATACACATCTTCTGCAGAAAAATTGTATAAGTCTATTAGGCCTTCACAAATTTTTATTATTTCAGCATTATTTAACAGAGAACCCTCAAAAAAATTTTTATAACTTCTGTAAGAAGTTCTAATTCCTTTACTAAGTAAAGCTTGTATTCCCGTAAGTTCTATGTGTACCCTTTTGCACGTATCATCCAATCTGGTCAGTAAATCCACCAGTTCTGAAAAATCACTTAGCAAAAACAAGTCAATGACCCTTAAGCGTCCAGCAACAGCACCTATATCTCCCAATGTCTCTTCCCTTTCTTGCATAACCTCTTCGTTCCCCAGAACTTCTCTAAGCTTTTCAACATATTTCCTTAACGCTCTATCGACTGTTTCCCTTAATCTCTCAACAATTAGATGTTGATAGAGAAATATTCTTCTCTTATCTGTCATATTTACTCCTTTTCCTTCAATGATTTCTTCTTGGAATCTTTCCAAATTCCCTTGGCATTTCCCTGTAAGTTGATATATTAAGCTAGTTAAGAAATCTGATAAACGTCTAGTTTCGATTTTTTCCATTCTGATTTTATTTAAATACTCTAGGATGGCTAAGTTTTTACGCTTAATGAAGTCTTCTACTACTTTTTCTACGTCTTTAATAGAATTCCCGACAAGAATTATGATGTAAAGATTGTTTGTAATATTTCTTAGTTCATCCTCCAAAAAATAGTTCAATAGTTCCTCTATCACATCTTTATATGAATGATCTCTTGTTAATTCTTCGTAGCATGGTAATAAGAGGAATTTTAAGACCTCAGACATTACCAATCTCACCTTTCTAATAGCATTTTTAACATTTTGTCAACAATTTTAACGTAGTTCTTTTGTCTAATGGAATTGCCATATATGAAGTTTAATTGCTCATTTAAGTTGCCACCTATTACGGGGGATAGAAGCGGAGCAGGAAATATTCTTGCCACTGTGTTAAAAGATAGTACTATATAATAACCGTCCATGCTTTGCAAAGGCAAATGCATACTGTTCATAAGGAGTAGTTGATATAGTTCTGGAAACGTATTACGTATTTTTTCTGGATCCGTTATTCCAACGATAAATTCCTCTAGTCGTAGTATTGCTTCCAAAAATTTTTCTGCTTCATCGGTGTCTGGGATTTCTTTCTCAAACACGAAGTCGCATACAAGTCTTATCAAGGGTAAAATCGCAAAAATTAATACCTCTCGAGAAAACGCACCATGCTCAATACACATACCAAAAACGACTTCCATATTCTCATTGGAAACGTGTTTGAGCACGTAATCCATAAAAAGACTCTCTAGTTCTCCTTCCGTATATGTTAAGTAATTACTTATCAAGTTATAGAATTCGTTTACATGTATTATATCTTTTAATGCAGCTTTGCAAAGGAGATCACTCCTTATAGGTCTTCCGGTATATATTATACCCCTCTCTGCAAGATTTTTTATTCGATTTATAAGTTTATTTTGGGAAAAGGATAATTTTTGACAAAGTTCTCTGAGGCTCGTAGGCTCTAGATTAAGTAACAAGTAGGAAATTAGTAACTTTTCATCTTCATCGAGACTACCAAGTAATCTGTAAAATTCTTCATCAATACGACGCAGTCCAATACGTTGATCTAAATAATGCAACCAATATCTTCTATCAGTATTAAACTCTCTATAGGCGTTTTTAGGAGAATTGAGGACAATATCGATTAGGGTGTTACCTTTAGTTTCGATTAGGTCTATGTACCATGCGGGTCTACCTCTTGATGCCCACCACACAAAATTCATAAGACCCGTTGGTAGTTTTGTTTGTTCCCCAAAGCGTTGCTTAAAATAATCACTAATAATATTACGAGTAGCTTTTGGCAAATAGATAGGAAACCCTCTCCAACCAGGTCCTCTTAAAAGTTCAAAAGCTGATACTGGGGCACAAGCCATTATTACATATGGAGAAAGTCCTTTCATCGCTCTATCTAATAGTGCGCGTATTGGCGTTTGGGCATATGTTACGGACTCTCTAAGTCTTCCATATGTCTCTTCAACTTCATCTATTAGTAATACGGTTTTTACTCTTTGCTTACTCAAAATATTATTTATTGTGCTAAGTTGCATGTTAAGATATTTAGTAAAATAGTCTGGAAGGGAATAGTCGTATCGTTCAAGATCAAGTAAGAGTGCTTTATTTTTTAACCATTCTTTTAAATCATCAGAAAGTGTATTCCTTTGTATAAGCGAGTTAACAGCCTTTTTTAGAGATTCTACTTGTTCGTCAATCATTTTTTTAATTTCACTAGAAAATTTTTCTTCCGAAATTTTATTTTTTGACGATGCGCCGACATAATCTAAAATGGCATTAAGACTTGCGAAGAATGTAGGTAACTTATTATTCCATGCAAACTTGTACAGATGCTTTAATAATGTAGTTTTTCCTGCACCAAATGGTGCTATTATTATTGGGGGCCGTATATCCGTTTCCTCTCTGGCAAATTTTAAAATTCGGTTTTCAACTTCTTCTCTTACTTCCTTATGTTTTTTTGTAAGATCTCTCCAACTAGTAGAAACTTCCGCCAATTGTACCCCTTCCCTATATGAAAGTTGAAGCGGACCCTTAAAAAAATTTTGATGAAAAATGATCATTTTTGTAGTTAGCAATTCCAGCGAAAAAGCTAAAAACGGTTATTTTAAAGTGTGGCCGTTAATATTAAAGTAAAGCTATATTTTATCCGTGACATAATCTAGATAACTTGTCCGCGATAGGAAGCATTATTTCAGTCTACGAAGAATTGTTCTGTCCCAGTCAAAGAAAGAATGACTCAATCTTATTAAAAACGTGATAATACGTGCAACTAATGGTAACAAGTCGTAACAGACAATTAGATAATTTTACAAGCTGTTTCTTTAAACTCAGTGCACTTTTAACACTTTTTACTCTCATCTAATAATCCCTTAGTAATTACTGCAGTTGTTTATGGAATTTCCAGAAATAATCTTCTGTTTTTTATCTTGTCACGCCATTTATGGAAGCTCGTTGCTAGAAAAGTTCTTCAGGTTTTGGTACTTTGAGCCCTAAGAATTTTAAGATCGTAATGAAGATTTGTACCTGTGCTCCTAATCCCAGAGCATCCATTATATCACCTGCTTCAGTTAAAACTGAATTATGATATTCTTCAGGGAGTTCTTTGCATAAACTATATTGCGTTTCGATACTCAAGTTCTCTGCTATCTTTGAGGCAAGTTTCCAAATTTCGTATTGTCCAACTTTTATCTCTTTTTTCTCAGACATATCACTACCCCAACAATTATTGTAATATCTTAACCTATAAACACCTACATTTTGCCAAATAGGTAGGTATTCTGACAATTTCACGTTGATAACTCCAGATCACTTCTTTTTCAATATTCTTTTGTACCAGACAAACCATGGATTATCTAGGAAGCCAATTATGTTTTTACTTACTATTTGCCCAATTATTAACGGTATCACAGGCATTACTCCATAGAAAGCTAATGTTACAAAAATTATTGAATCCAGCGTTAAATCCAAAACGTCTGAAACCGAAGACCTTAACCATACATAAGGATTTAAAGAATGATCCAGCTTAAACATGTTCTCCCTGTGAAGAAATTTTTGTTTCAACTTAGAGAATACATATGCATCTAAGTTCGAACAGATTAGGAAAGATATCCAACTTGCGACCGTTATCCTTATACTTAGCCCGAATAGATATTGCCATGCTTCCTCGAACTCGAAGAAGGGCGCTGGGGCTAAGCGAGTTAACCATAGCAATAAATGTTACAAGTAAAACCTGAGTTATAAAAGCAATAACAATCGCCAAATGAGCACTTCTTCTTCCGTAGACTTCGTTTATCATATCTATGGCTTGAGCTATGAAAGGATAGATAAATACTGCAGCTGGTGCATAAAATTGGTAAAAGCCCAGATCAAAGTTTATTGCTCTGCTGGCCAATATTTGCGATGCTCCAAGATAAATTGTGTAAAACGCTGTTAAAGCAGCAAAACCAATCTCCCTAAAATTCTTAACAATATAAGCACTAGCATAAGTCACCACAGTCAAACTTATTACCCAATAAACCCAAACAACTGGAAACCCCATTTTGTTCTCCCTTCCTTCTGACTAGTAGCTTTCAATTTCTAAGAAAGTATTTCCGTATTTGTACGTATTTTTACGTAAAAACACATATTTACACTTTTCTGTGAAATATTCACCGACCATGGAAAGTAATTATGCAATGAAAAACCAAAAATAACATTCTCAATTAATGTTCCTGTTTTGTAAAAAACTCAAGGATAGCTTATTTTTTAAATCAGTAGAAAGAAGAAAGTTATTAAGAAATAAGAAAATCAAAGAGGAATTTATTCTTAATTTATTAGATGGAACAGTGAAATATTGACGCGTATTTGGTAATCGAAAGGGATAAATCGCTGATCATTTTCTATACTTTTTGAGGGGGAACTCTTGAAGTGACTATTAGATCTTATGTGAGTTCAAGTGTTTCGAAACTTGGAGAAAAGTTGAGAGGAACTACTAACGAGCAGGTTAGTGATTACAAGGAGAGGTTTAGTGTTGTAAAGGAGATGTATGATGAATTTATGAAGGATCTTATTGTTCAAAGGTTTAATAGTGAAAAGTGTTTTGAATTTGCTGTCAATTTTTTTGGCAAACCGAGAATAAAGTTTGTGGCAATAGACGGAACAGCATATGCAAGAGAAATATTTGATTTAGTGATATTTTTTGGAGGAGCTTATGCTTGTGAAGGCGAAATAGAGTTTTCAAAAAAAGGTAGGCCTAAGATCAAGTATTCCACTAAAGTAATAGAGGAAGGACAAGGAATATCTTCTTGTGTCCCACTATACATAAATGAGATTCCAGAAATAGATCAAACCTTTTTTGAAGAGAAGGAGGGCGAATTAGCCCTGGGAAAATCTCTGCAGGACGAGGAAATAATCAATAATTCTCAAATAGCTCTTTCTATAATGCACTTCGCGGAGTACTTTCTAGCCTACATGATGGTTAAGAATGATCCAGAAGTAGGGTTAATTTTATTAGACCGAACCTTATCTGGAGATCAAGCTAGTTTCATAAGTAAAACATCGAAGAAAGAAAATTGGGAAAGAAAATCCGCACTTATAAACTTTAACTTTGAAGGAAGAAAAATAACTTCAAGACTACTTGAATATGGAAGATACAGAATTTATAATCCAGAATTAGATCTACCTCCTCCTAGAGGAGATTATTTAAAATATAGATTGATTTATTTAATTGAAGAAAAGGGCCCCATTAACCTAGAAACTATAATCAAAGAATTAAAGACTGAAGAAAGAATAGAAAGAGTGGAAAAGATTCTAAAGAAACTTGAGGACGATGGCTTCATAAAAGAAACAAAAGGTTACTACGATGTGGTTGATGAATTAAAAGATGCTTGGTCTATTCTTAAGAAACTTGTCGAATTTATTGGGAAAAGGGTTTTTGAGGAAAATGAACTGCAGATAGAGAAATATGGGAAAAATTATTGGCTAACAACTTTGGACTTAAGTTTTCTAACCTTGTTCTGTATTTATATGCTTATAGAGGAATGTTGGAAAAGAAACATCTTACTTGTCGGAATGACAAAGGATACCTCAGCTAAGGACTTTAAAAGTCATTTTATTCCAATATGTCAAAACAGTCAAATAATATCTTTAAATATTGACCAGAGGAAGTTGGCCTTAATCCCTAATACCGATAGAATGTTTTTACAATCTCTATCTTTGTTAAACTTAGAGCAAATAAGCCCGCCATGGTCTTTAATAGAGTATGATAGTTCATTTAAAACATTGGTTCCTGCAAGGGATGAAAAAACCGGGGTAGTACTACCCGGCTATGTTAGAGGAGCCATAAGGAATAAGATATCTCCTGAAAGATTATTCTTAAAGTCTTATATTCAGTTAATTCAAGCTAAAAGTGATAAAAGATTGAGAAGTAATGTTTTGGCCATAGATAGACTTGTTTTTCCATTAGATTTGAAGAGTGAAACAATAGTTACCTTTAAGAATAAGTATGGGAAATTCGAAGAATTAGTCAAAGTAATAGTATACAAGGATAAAAACGTAGAGAATAAAATACAAAACATGTTGCTAGAAATTCTATATTATATGTCCGAAACAAATATTCCTGAGTTATTCGGCCATAATAAACCTTTATTCGTAGCTGATAAAATTGCAAAATGGCATGTAAATGTAATAAAAAACGTAATTAAAGCTATGAAAAGATGGATAATGAACAACCCGGAATTAAGGGATTTTGTATTTTACATGAGTACTTTCAGGGAAAGGAGGGGTAAAATTGAAAGATACAGAGGAGGTTAAGATAGATATTCTTAGAAAGATTTTCACAGATTTTAATGGAGATTTTGACGCAAGATTGAGTCATGTTGCTAGTTCTTCAGGTGTAAGAACCGAGAAGGGAATGGTAATAGCTGGTCCGACAAGGTTTGTTTGCAGAATAAAAGTAAACTACAAAAAAGAATTGATGAAAAAGCTTAGAGAAGGGATGATTCTAGCTGTTAGAAACTTTAAAGCAAAAAACAACGAGAGGTATACTTTGATGGAAATTTCAAGGTTCTGGCCCGAACACTTTGGCCTAAAAGGAGTTTCAGATGAACTATATTATCCAATTCAAAGAGAAATCATAGAACAATCATCTAAAGACTGGGATACAGATGATACCTCAACTATGATGATTCAACTAAATGCAATCCCAATAAACTATGATCTAATAGTAAGGGGAGACGAACTAGAGTTTGAAAATGGATGGACTTTCCCAATAATCGGAGAAAAGGTAAACATATTGAACAGGACCAGCATAGCATATCTATTCAACAAGGAAATCTTGAAGAAACTATTGAAAAAGGAAAAAATTACAATAAAAGATTTTGAAGAATACGAGCGAAAACTCAACAAAAAGAAAGTAAATCCAAGAATCGGAGTCATACAGATGTTTACCGACGAAGAAATACCGTTACTCGTAGACTTTGAGGATTTGATCCGATATCACTTTGGAGTTTTCGCTTTCACTGGAGGCGGAAAGAGCAACTTGGTAGCTAACTTGATAAGAAAAGCGTATCACTACGAAAAAGACATTAAAATATTGATTTTTGATATTTCGTGTGAATATATCATTTTACTTTTAGACCTACTCTGTAAAGAGGACTCAGTAAAAATAGTGTTGGATAAGGAAGTGAAAAATGTAGAAGAGTTAGATAAGTCTGTAGTCAAGCCTAAGATTTTTGAAAAAGAAGAGTTATTGAAAAAGATTAAGGAAAAACTGCATGAATTAATGAAAAGTAATAAAATAAAAGTTTTAAAATTAGAGGAAAAGAAAACTTATGGTATGATTATTGACTTACTTACTAAAGC
>JAGGXT010000270.1 GCA_021162905.1 Candidatus Odinarchaeota archaeon
ATATTTTTTATTATAAAAATCTCAATTTGTTTTATATTAATCATAACTTAAAAGAGATCCGTACCACATCTTTGTTGTAAATAACGTTTTAGATCAATATTTTCAGATGTTACCATATGGAGGATTGGGAATGAAGCCTAAAATAATAGCACACAAAGGTTTTAGTGAATACTACAAAGGTAATAGTTGGGAGGCATTTAAAAAGGCCTTAGAAGTAGAAGCAGATATGTGCGAGTTGGATCTAGTGCTAACTAAGGACAATAAAATCTTTATAAATCATGATTATAGCATTCAAGGAAAATTAATAGCAGAGTTATCTCTAGAAGAAGCAAAAAAATTATTTCCTGAGTCTCCTAATCTTGAGGAATTGTTAAATTGGGCTATCGAAAACAAAATGGGATTATTACTTGAAGTAAAAGATAGAAGAGTCATAGAGGTATTATCAGAGATTCTAAATAGATTTGATGCAAGTAACTTTATAATTGGTTCCTTTGATGCTTTATTTCTTAAAGAGTTTAAGAAGAAAAATCCGCATATAAGGACGTCAATAATGTTTGGAACCGTATTAGGAGTGGATGATATGATACGGCTTACTAAGAAATATGAATGCGAATTTGCGCATCCATGCTGGGAACATAGACATCCTTATCCACATGAATTGATTTCAAAGGAAGATATAACAAAGTTGAATGAGGAAGGAATTGAAGTTATATCTTGGCACGAAGAACGTCCTGATGAACTTAAAGAGCTTTTGAAAAAGGGATTTTATGGAATAACTACCAATAATCCGAAACTTTTAAAGGTGCTACGAGATGGAGAGACCTAAAGGAATCATAGAGAGGATCAATAAGAAGCTCACAGTTCCTTTAGCTGAAAAACTTAAGGATAAATATTACATAACTCCTAATAGAATTACATGGATTTCTTTCATAATAGCAGGTATATTAGCACCTTTCATGATATTGGAAAAACATTTCATCATTGCATCGATCTTAGTTCTAATAGGAGCATGGCTAGATAGTTTGGATGGAGACTTAGCAAGAATAAGAAAGCAGACATCAAAGGAAGGAGAAATCTTGGATGCTGTTCTGGATCGGTATGTAGACTTACTAATAATATCTGCAATGATTTTCGTGGAAAGAGATTGTTTGATTGCAGGGCTATTTGCTCTGATAGGGAGTTCTTTAGTCCCATATGTAAGGGCGAGGACCGAAGCCGCAGGAAAAAAATCAATATCTACCTTTGGTTCAAGAGATATAAGAAACATAATATTAGTAGTAGGATTAGTTTCTGGAATGTTATGTATAACCCTTTGGGTTTTGGCAATAGTTGCTAATCTTTCTGCATGTCATAGGTTCTATTATGCAATCAGGAGGGAAGAGTCATGAAAGGAGTTGTACTCTCAGCGGGACTTGGAAAAAGACTTAAACCTATAACTGAAACTATACCAAAACCCCTAATAGAAATAGCTGATGGAAAAACATGTCTTGATATAGTCATAGATTCACTTCAAAAAGTAGTGGATGAAATAGTGATTGTCGTTGGATATTTGGGAGAAAAAATAAAAGAATATTTGTCAAATAAAAACTTTGCAATAAAAGTTAAGGTTATTAAAAATCCTTATTATGCCTCAGAAGGAAATTTAACATCTCTATTAACTGCAAGACCTTTTATAGAAAAAGAGGAATTCATTCTAACGAATGCAGATCATCTATTTCCCTCTGATTTTTACACCGATTATTTCAAATTTGAAGAAGGTGTAATCATCGCAGGGCAAAGAAAAGAAAGTAGAGAAATACTTGAAGACGAAATGAAAATAAGAGTAGATAAGAACGGGAATTTAAAAGACATATCCAAAACTCTAAAAGATTACGATGGTGCCTATATAGGCGTTACTTATGTCTCTAATAGTGCTTTAAGAGACTATTGGGAAGCGGTGGATAGGATAATAAACAAAACTGATTCAAATACTATTTGCGTCGAAGATATACTACGTGAACTTATAAAAGAAGAAAAATATCCAAGAGTCCAATGGTTAGATGAAGTAATATGGTTTGAGATAGATACTATAGAGGATCTAAAGAGGGCAAGGGAGGGAGTAAAAAAATGGTAAAAATGATAGTCTTTGATTTAGATGGGACTCTAATAGATACTATGGAAGATTATGCTGAAAAGGCAAGTGAACTTATAGAAAAGCATTATGGGACCCCTAAAGACTTGGCATATAAATTGTATTGGCAAACTTCTGGTTTACCTTTTAGAGAACAGCTAGAAATACTATTTCCAAATAATGAGAAGAATGAATATGTGTCAGAACTATTTGAGAAATGGAAAAAGAGCTATTTAGAAAATCACAGTGGTTTGCCTGAAGAAACGAGAACTATTTTTAAGAAAATAAAATCAAGAGGTATAAAAATAGCTGTATCATCTAACAACTTACAGGAGTATGTGGATGAACTCACAAAAGACTGGAACATAGATATCGCACTTGGCTACAGAGGCAAATCTTTCAAGAAAGGAGAGCCACATTTTAGATTTTTAGAAGAGAAGTTTGGTATAAATAGAAGCGAAATGATATTTGTGGGTGACTCTTTAAACGATGCAAGACTTTCTAAAGCTTCAAAGGTAAAATTTATAGCTTTACTTAAAAAATTCTCAGAAGAAGAATTCAAGAAGATAATTCCTGATGTCAAGTGTATTAAAAATTTGCACCAAGTGTTAGATTTAATAGATAGCATTTCCGAAAAGTAGTTTCCGAAGATGATTTTCAAATAATTTTAATTTTAGTTATCTCAAGTTAATACTACTTTTGGAAACTCCAAATTAATAAAAGAGGCAGTAATCCCTAAGTGGTCATCAATGAACGATTTTATAAGCTAGAAGCATATATAAGTGTGGTATTATTAAGTAATAAAAACAATGATGAAAAACTTAACATGGTGAGTTCATACCTTGCCCGCAATGATTAATGTTAAAGAGATAAAAAGAATTTTCGACGAATTTAGAGAAAAACTTAGAAATATGGAAAAAGTAGTGGAAGTGTCACCTGAGTATGAGGATAATATTAGGAAAGCAATACAATGGCTTAAATCGGTACAGCATCCAGATGGGTACTGGGGTACAAAGGCTCTCGCCGATACTGGTTTATCTTTGTTAGCACTAAGTAACTTAGGTGTAAGGGGATATGAAAAGTGGGAAATCCCCTCAGACATAGGTAAGCCATATGAAGGTGGTATCGAAAAAGCGGTCATGTGGTTAAAAAAGAAATGCGGAGTTTATGGCTGCGAAAGTAATGTTTGGGATACATCTGTTGTTCTAGAAGCACTTACCAAATTGGGTATAGAAGATGAGCTCAGAAATACGCTGGCTCAGTGGCTCAGTAAGTACGTCTCTGAGAATTTTAAATCTTTAAAATTACATCACATTGCAAGAGCAATAATTGCTCTTTATACCTTTAATGATAAAGAAAGTGCTAAAAAAATTGCTGAACGATTAGAAGAACGGCTTAAATCCTTTGAAAACCTTGATGATGCTTATGTTTGTGGACAAATTGTAGAAGCTCTAAGTCTCTTAGGATATGATCCCTATGATAAGCCATTGTCAGATATTGTTAATTTTTTACAGAATTATTTGGAGAAAAAGTCTATTGAAGGGTTAAGTGAGCCTGAATTTCAGAGTGTTGTTGTTGCTATGAACGGATTAGCTACAAGTCGTGTATTACCAAAAGATAGTCCAATCATAAAAAGATTAGTTGGTGAGCTATTTAGATTTCCAGAACGTTTTAAACCATCGGGTAGCTGGTATGAGGATGCTAAAAAAACAGCTTTTGCGCTTACAGCTCTAAGTAAATTGAAAAAGATAGCAAAAATAGATGTTCACCCTAGTGTTATTTATGACAAGCTAGATTATTATCAAAATAAAATTCTGGAAATTATTAATAATGCCAATGATAATATTAAAAATATGTCAAGAGAGTTGTTTAGAGCATCTCTATTTTTAATTGTAGGAGTTTCATCGTTATTAATACTTGGATTTATAGTAGTAACAAATATAATTCCAAGTCAAATTTCTGGGTATATTGTTGATATCTTTCTTTCAGCCCTAGGAATAGATTCTATTAGAAGAGCGCTTGAGGTTTATAGAAAATGGTTCTGAAAGCTATAGCTTTTGATTACGATGGAACGTTGGTTGATAGTTATCATATGTTACCTAAATTATATTTGGATATAGCTTCAAAACTTAATCTTGAGACTACTTTGAGAGAAACATTTGTTAAAGCAATGATGGCATATGAAGACATAAATGACTTTATTTCCAATTATAACAGATTAGAATGGTGGCCGTACGCGTTCAAGGCTATGAAGATAGATATACCACTGAGTAAAATTGAAGAAATACACAATTATTTCATAGAACGAAGAATCGAAGAGACTGTCGCTTTCCCAAAAGTGCGGGATGTCTTAGGGGCTATCAACAAAAAATTGTTTATTATTGCGGGTACTGATGGTATACCTCAATTAAAAAGAATAAGAATAGAACGCTCTAATTTGACCGGCTTTTTCGAAAAAATAATGATCATTGATGAGGATGTACGTTCTTTAGCCGAAGCTATAGAAATTATATCACGAGAATATGAAATTTCCGCTAATGAGATAGCCTATGTTGATGATAAACCCTCAAGAGTGATAGAAGCCTCAGAGATTGGCCTTAAAACATTCCTTATTAAATTTAAGGGACCGCTTCATTTAGCATGGAAAAACAAAATCGATGTTGCACTAAAAAAAGCAAAGCTTCTTGAATCTATAGAGGAACTTTTGAAGTACATATAATAATAAAAATGGATTTTAATGGAGCATAAAATCTGATTGATAAGCGTTCTTTAGATAGTTATTGGCTCTATCCCAAGAAGTTTGCAGAAGTGCACTAATTCTTTTACATAATCCCCGTAGACGAGATGTATGTGATTGGCTCTTATGTTTTTAATGAATTTATTAATATCACCCTCCAATTTAATAAACGCGTGAGGCCAAATATCTCTTGACTCTTTGAAAATTTCTGTCGGTCTCTCCTCAGCTTTTCCCTTGGTGATCAACATTACATATTTACCCTTAATTCTAGAAAGCCTAGCTAATGTTACAGTTCCTGATTTT
Organism: Candidatus Odinarchaeota archaeon; assembly: GCA_021162905.1. The sequence continues at coordinate 5,151 of JAGGXT010000270.1, forward strand.
AAGCAAAACTTTGTAGTTACACCCCGCATTTTTCCCATATATTCATACTGATATGCCAACTCAACTTTCTTCTCATCGGATGCTAACTTGGTCGGTGCATATCCGCAATTGAATAATCTTAGCTCTTTTGTCTTTCTGTCTATGTAAACCAAATCCATAAAGACAGGAATTTCTCCATCACTGATTAACTTAAGAATTTCCATTGTAAATGCAGCATTTACATCAGATTCGCATGCAGAGGGTATGCCTTCATTGCTTAATAGATTCAATGCAAGACACGCTGATGAATAATTATCGATCAGTTCTGGTTGACATTTTACGCCAACAAAAGATAAGTTATGCTCATCTATAATTCTTTTTAGTCCACAGTATACCCTTACCGCCCTTTCGAGTACATCGATTGGTACGGTAATTTCTCCATATCTCTCTTTTAGTTCTGAAATTATTTTCTCGATATTTTCTCTTGGTTCTTGCTCACCATAAGTCACTATCAAATATTGATCGATATGAACAGTATCTACCTTAAACAAATCTTTTAGCTGATTAGGATCCGAAACTGCTGTCATCATTCCCATACTTCTGCCACCAATAAGTCCAAATTTCTTAAATCTTAGCTCTCTTATGGCATGTGCTGCTCTGAGAAACGGTAAAAGTTCTTGAATTACTGACTCATCATCTGGTTGACCATAAATAAATAAATGATAAATTCCTAATTCTTCTAATGATCCCTTTGTAACTGCTGCACCGACTAATGATGCCGATGCCATATCATCTACTGCCCATATAACAGATGGTATTTGTGTTGCTTGAATCGGTGTAACCACCATTGGTGCAAAAATCCATGTACCTACTAAATAAATCATTGCATCAATATCATTCGCAACTTTCATTGCAAATTCTAGAGAATCTCTTTCATTCAGAATAAGTCCATCTGGAGAAATCACATCAATATTCTTCCCTTTAAGTGTCTCTAGTGCTCTCTTATGAAAGTTCTCTGCAAGGTCCACTCTTTCCCTTGGCAATGCAAGAGTCATCATACCAACCCTGATCACAATAATCACCCAAAGTATGTTTAATTTATTTCATATCACAACATAATAATAAAAATATAGTAAATGTTATTTTTTGTTGAAGCAAATAATAAAAAATGATGTGGGGGTAAATTTCATGGGAATATTAGGTGCGCATATTTCAATTGCTGGTGGCATAAGTAAGGCACCGATTCGTGGAAGAGAAATAGGATGCGATGCTATTCAAATCTTCACTAAGTCCCAACGTCAGTGGAAAGCCAAGCCATTAACTGAAGAGGAAATAGAGGCATTCAAAAAGAACATGAAAGATAATAATATCAAAATAGCTGTGGCTCATGACTCGTATCTAATAAACCTCGGCTCACCAGATGAAGAACGATACAAAAAATCGTTAGAGAGTTTCATAGATGAAGTTATTAGAGCAGGCCTTCTCGGAATACCATATTTAGTATTTCATCCAGGAGCTCATATGAATGCTGGAGAAGAATTTGCCCTAAAGAGAATAGCTGAGAGTTTAAATGAAGTTATCGCCAAGACTGAGGAATATCCTGTCGTGTTGCTATTAGAAACAACTGCAGGGCAAGGCAGTAACGTTGGTTATAAATTTGAACATATTGCAGAAATTATAGACATGGTAGATGAGAAAAAGCGAGTTGGTGCGTGTTTTGATACGGCACATATCTTTGCAGCTGGTTATGACATTAGAACTCGTGAAGCATACGAGGAAACCATAGATTTATTTGATGAAATAATTGGTCTTGATAAACTAAAGGTGATTCACCTAAATGATTCGAAGAAAGAATTAGGAAGTAGAGTAGATAGACATGAGCATATTGGAAAGGGCCTAATAGGAATAGATGCTTTCAAGTTTATCGTTAATGATAAGCGTTTTGAAAAACATCCCATGATACTGGAAACCCCTGGAGCTGAAAAATATTATAAAGAAAATCTTGAAGTTCTTCGTTCATTAATTGAGAAATAGAGATTGTTTATATAATTTGTTTCTTTTTCAATTTAACTACTATTCTTTCTATTTCGGTATATTTTTCTAATTCCTCCAGAGTTGGTGCGCTCCACGCTCCCCGTTTTAGTGTGGATAGTGCAGCTACAATATTTGCAAAATAACCAATCATCTCGAGTTCATCAATATCGAGTCCATCAATAGTATTCAATTTATCAAAAGCATAAATCCCTGCTATTATAGCTGCCATAAATGCGTCACCAGCACCTGTGGTATCTACAGGTTTAACAACATAGGGTGCAATTCCAACTGCTTTTAAGGTAGATTTCTCTCTTAACAATAGTTTACACCCTTTTTCCCCTCTTGTAATAGCTAAAAGTTTAATATTATACTCATCGAGTAAAACTGGAAAATCGTCTTTTGGAAGACCTAAATATTCTAATATTTCATTTGTCTCTTCCTCACTCAACTTAACGACATCTGCTAAGCTTAAACCTTTTTCTACGTTTTTCCACATCTCATCAATATTCTCTCTCCATAGATCTTTTCTAATGTTCACATCAAAGGATATTGGTATTCCTCTCCTTTTTGCCTCCTCGACAAAATAAAGCACCGTACTCCTACTTGGCTCTTGAACCAAAATAACACTGCCAAAATGTAATAACATTACATCATCTAAAACTTTAAGGTCGATATCCTTTCTTTCAATGTAGTTATATGCAACATCTCTATAAAGAATAAACTCGGGTGAAGCCCCAATTAGCTGAACAAAAACAATACCTGTATGGTGTACATCATCTAAAGTAACATAAGAGACATCTACGTTCTCTTCCTTTAATTTCTCTAATAGGAATTTTCCAAAGGGGTCGTTTCCCACCTTTGAAATTAATCCAGAGGGAACCCCTAATCTGCTAAGATTAACCATTACATTTGTTGGAGCTCCGCCGGGATATTTCTCAAATGTCGTTACTTTATTAAGGGGCCCTTCTTCCTTGGCGATGAAATCTATTAAAACCTCTCCAATGGTATATACTCTCATATTTTACCCTCATTATTTTATCCTTAATGTAACTTTTTTAAATGATGGCTTTAAATGATGTGTCCCTCCACCCTCACTAACGATTCTTTTCGCTAGTTCATTATCTGTAATTACAATGCCTCCTATTACTGTTACCCCTCTTTTCTTAAATGCATCTGGGTATAAAGGTGTTGATGGTCCTACGACGATTACCTCTCTGGCATTCTTAGCATAATTTATTAAATCATCAAATGTCCTGTTTATCAAACTTGCACCTGTGAAAAAGATTACATCAGCTTTTCTTAAATACTCTGAAGCTGCCCAATCTGGATATAATTTACTATGTGGATGCCTGTCTCTTTCGAAAACTAATAGTTCTTGAACTTTCCCTTCTAAAGCTTTAATGATGGGCCCTATTGCCCCTACAAGACATACCCTATCATTTTGATTAATCTCTACAATATCCATTATGTCTGCTTCCACTCCCTTGACTTCCTTTGTATTTGTGAGCGCATTGACAATAGCGTTCTCTATTACAGCATATGTTGTTGTATACCTCTTTTGATTAAAAAAATCTTCCAGAGTGAGCAAAGTAATAAACCCCGGTGTATATGGTGGATTCTCTACAAACAACTCGTTAGTATAGCTGAAAGATAATCCACACAACCCGTTTGATAATTCTACACATGTATATCTTAATCCTATTCTTAAATCTTTAATTCTAATTTTTTTGAAGTCATATCTGTGTGAAAGGGCTTCAATTATCTCATCTATTACTGTCTTCATCTC
>JAGGXT010000197.1 GCA_021162905.1 Candidatus Odinarchaeota archaeon
ACATTAGGTATGATAAAAAAAATAACATTCCAGCGCCTAACAAGCTTATTATTCTTGTTGCTAATTCGTTAGTAAAGATGATTGTTATTCCAAAAGCTATTAGTATAACTAAAGGAAACTCAACGATCGTATGTCCGATACTAACTAATAATCCTGCTCTAGCTCCATCTTTAGTACCCACTGCTACTGTTGATGCTGTTAATGGTCCTGGGGAAAGAACACCAGAAGAGGTAACACTTACAACCTTAAACACAAAAGCTATTGGTAACATTATAAATCCCTCTAATGCTAACAATAGCTCATGTACTACAGAAAAAGTGATATGAATATAAATATTATCTAAATCAGATCGGATAATGTGCATTACTGATTATAGCTCCTTATGTAAAATTAAAATATACTTAGTACTTTATTTTACAATATATCGTTCTCTAAATCACTATCTTCTTTGGTGGGAAGTACTCAATGAAGCGTATAGACAAAATTTTTTACGGTATGAGTCGCTTTGGTTCTACAGCGTTACTTAGTATTGTCTCACTGGCAACGTTCTATATCTATCTAAAAAAATATGAACTGGATCCTTGGCTTAATGGTGTTGCTAATGGTATTGGGAAAATCGTGATTGCTCTTTCTGGATTCTTTATAGGGTATCTCAGTGACAAAACAATCCATCCTAAGCTTGGAAGGCGAAAACCATTTATAATTTCGGGAACCTTTGCATTAGCAATTTCATTTATTATGCTTTTTCTGCCTGATTTTTTCATACCAGTTAAAGATCAGTTGACATTATTTCTTTATGAAACACTATGGGTCAGTTCATTTAACTTCTTCTATGGATATCTCTTAACTCCCTACCAAGCTTGGCTTCCAGAAATCACTTTACCTGAGGAAAGAGTTGAAGTCTCAGGATATGAAAATACATTTAACCTTCTTGGAAATATCGTTGGCATCGCTGGCAGTTTCACCTTGCCTTTGATAATTCAACAAAGTGGAATGCTTCTCTTTTATGTCGTTGTTATCTTGGGAATAGTAGAGATACTCTTCTATGTACCTGCTTATATTAGGATTCAGGAACCCAAGAAATATATACCTCACCCTAGTATAATTAAGGAAACATGGATCGCTATAAGAAATAAAAATTATGTTACTTGGATTATAGCTCAGGGAATTATGTCATTAGGTTTCACAATATTAATAACTTTAATCTTGGTTTACATTGAGGATGTTCTTTTACTTACTGGTATTATGTATTTTGTATTTGCAGGTGTGCTGCTAGTATTTGTAGTATCGTTTTTCATTGTCTGGGGTCTTATGTCAAAGAAATTTAAGATAAAGCGTACTATGCTCTCTGCACTCACAATTCTTGTATTTGTGCTTCCATTAACATGGATCATAGGGAGAATGCCCCTAACAATAATTGAAGCTGCATTTATAATTTTTGTAATAGTGTCGATTTCTGCCGTAATAGTTTTGATGAAAGAAGTTTCAATTAAATCCAAAAAAAATCTGATTATTATTGCTATAACTCTCCTTTATCTTACTTGGTTTGTTTCTAAATCAACTAGCCTATTTTCTCTCATAATGAAGGGTGACTCGTTACCCTTATTACTTCCAATAGAAGTTCAAGGACTTATCTTGGTGACTCTTGCAGCTATAGGACTCTCTGGATACTGGTTATTTCCATACGTAATTATTGCACACATTGCAGAGGTTGACGAAATAATAACTGGTGAATCAAGAGCTGGAATGTATACTGGGTTCAATAGTATTCCATTAAACATTTTCCAAGCTACAGCATACATAATTACTGGATATATCACTGGTCTACCAAATATGCTAGGATATTATCTTTGGGGACCAATATGCGGTGTATTCATTCTAATTGGAATGTTAGTATTTATCTTTGTTGATACAGATCCAGATTTCGAGAAATTGCGTGAAATGTACGGAAAAAAGAAAGTTTCATGAAAATAATTTATTATTTTCTATTTTATTTTACTTATTCGAGAAAAGTATTCAGCAATGCTATTATTTTTCATAACTTTAATATAATTATCGCTAATTGTCTATTCAAAATATAGGGTGGTATTTTATGTCTTTTAAAAATAAAAGCAAAGTGAAAGATATATCTCTTGCAGATAAGGGAAGAGAAAAAATTGAATGGGCTAAGCAATGGATGGTTGTCCTTCGAAAAATTGGAGAACGGTTTGAAAAAGAGAAACCATTTGAAGGTCTAAAAATCGGAATGGCACTTCATTTAGAGAAAAAAACAGCAGTCTTAGTTGAAACTCTTGTTAAAGGAGGCGCAGAAGTCACGATAACCAGTTGTAATCCTTTAACTACGGATGATGATGTTGCTGCAGCTGTTACTGATTTTGCTACTGTATATGCCTGGGCTGGAGAAACAACAGAAGAATACTACGAGAATCTCAATAGAGTTATTGATACCAAACCAAATATAATTATAGATGATGGTGCAGATTTAATGTTCCTTCTTCATACTAAAAGGAAAAAAGAGGCTGAACATGTTATTGGAGGCTGTGAAGAAACAACAACAGGTGTTATCAGATTAAGAAATATGGAACGAGATGGTGTGCTGGCGTTTCCTGTAATCGCTGTTAATGATGCGAAAATGAAGCATTTTTTTGATAATAGATATGGTACTGGTCAAAGCTCGCTTGAAGCTATTTCGCGAGCAACAAATAAACTAATTAGTGGTGCTAAGGTTGTAGTAGCAGGCTATGGTTGGGTTGGACGTGGTATTGCAAGGAATTTCAAAGGAATAGGTGCAACAGTAATAGTGACAGAGGTAGATCCAATAAAAGCTTTAGAAGCTCTATATGATGGTTTTATAGTTACCAATATGAAAGATGCTATAGAGCGTTACAAACCAGATTTTATCATAACTGCTACTGGTAATTGTGATGTCGTTAGACGTGAACATTTAGAAATAATGCATGATGGTGTGGTTTTAGCTAATGCGGGTCATTTTAATGTAGAGGTGTCTGTAAAGGATTTAGAGGAATATGCAATATCGAAGAGAAGAATAAAGGAATGTATCGATGAATATGTATTACCTGGAAATCGAAGAGTTTACCTAATTTCTGAAGGACGGCTTGTCAACTTGGCTCAACCATGCGGTCAAGGGCATCCTATTGAAGTTATGGATTTCAGCTTTGCAGTCCAGGCACTATCTGCCGAGTATATAGTAAAGAATAGAGGTAAATTAGAAAATAAGGTTTACAAGGTACCCCTTGAGATAGATGAAGCAATAGCTAAGATTAAATTAGAGTCCATGGGCGTATATATTGATGAATTGACAGAGTCTCAGAAAAAATATCTTTCTGAATGGCAAGCTGGAACTTAATACATTTCTTTTATCTTCTACTTTTTCTTATGGTAGTATTAATGGTAAAAATAATAGAAGAGCCAAAATACTAAAAAGTGTCACCGACGAAACAACTTTTGCAGTTAGTTTATCATCTAGTTTAAACACTGATGCAAAAGCGGCATTTGCTACAGCAGGAGGCATTATGGATTCTAAAAGAATTATGAATCTTTCAGTATTATTCACTTGATATACAGAAAGAAATCCAAATACTATGATAGGGGAAATTATAATCCTTATTAACGAGACTATTGTGATAGCTAATATGTGCGTCTTTGGAAAATCTAATTTTAATTTAATACCAATCGCGAACAATATTATTGGGACCGTTATACTTCCTAAGTTCTTAGAAAATAGTATTACTGAATCAGGAGGCTTAACTCCAAGAATTAGAGTAGAAGAAGCTATTATTATAGCCCAAAGTGGTGGGAATTTTCCAAATGACTTAAACATACTCTTAATGTCAATTTTCTGATCATCAGAATATATAACTCCGATAATAACACCCAAAAAATTAAAAAGAATAAGCGCGGGTATCGCGTAAAAAGTTACTAGAATGACTCCTAAATCTCCCAAGATCAGTAAACTTAGTGGTAGGGGAAGAAAAATAGCATTGAGAAATGTGCTAGTTAAAACAATGACCCCCTTCTCTTTTTTAGGAATTCTCAGAAAATGAACCACAATAAAGATTATAATAAGGATTATCAGGTGTGTATATAAGGAAGCAATCATCATATTTATAGTCGATGAAAGAATCTCCTCCAATGGAACTGAAATAATCGAATGGAATACTAAAAGAGGATAAGTTATATAAAACACAAATTTAATCAAAATTTCATCTTCTCCGTGATCGAAAATTTTCACCTTTCGGGCTATGGAGCCTGCAACTATTGTTCCATAGAATACTATTAGTGGATCTATGATATCCATCAATGTACCTCCAATCATGACTTATCTAAAAAGGAGAATAAGCGCTTTTTTAATTTTACTTATAAGGAAGATACGTTAACTATTTTTACTATTAAAGCACATGGTATATAGTGAGGTGGTGAAATGAAAGTCAGGGCACACGTATTCATTTCAGGAAGAGTCCAAGGTGTATTCTTCAGAGCACATACGCAAATGATGGCCATGAAACACAATGTAACTGGTTGGGTTAGAAATCTCAGAGATGGTCGAGTTGAAGCTGTTTTTGAAGGAGAATTAAAAGATGTTGAAAAAGTAATAGAATGGTGCCATAAAGGGCCTCCACTAGCAAAAGTTGATAAAGTTGAAGTTATTTGGGAAGATTACAAAGGAGAGTTTTCTTCATTTGAGATTCGCTATTAATTATCTTACTGTTTTTATATTCATTTGATGTATTTATTTAGAAATTAAAATATATATTATGTCCTAAGATAATATAACAAAGAAATTGAGGGTTTTTAATGAGTGATGAAGTTCTGGATGCTCTTCGACATCCTAAACGTAGGTTAATATTGGAATTACTTGCACAAAAAGGGCCTCTAACATTTACAGATCTCCTAGAGCTAAGCGGTATTCGTCGAACAAGCGCCCTAGCATTTCATTTAAAAAAGCTACGAGGTCTTATAAGTAAGAAGGGAAATGTTTATGTTATAACAGAGGCGGGGATTGAGGCTTTAATGCTAGTAAAAAGTACTAAAAGATTAGTTTTTAGACAAACGGCATTTTGGACGATTACTGGCACGCCAATAAATACGATTTCAATGATAACCCAGATAATTATGTTTTTGTATTTCCTTTATATTTCTCTCTTATTGTATGAAAGTATTCGATATTTTAGTTTTTCATCGTTTTTGGCTTTACGTTATATGTACGAAATTGCTGGGATAATTATAGCTGTTATTTGGGCTCAGATTCTTTCAATAATACTATTTAAGAAAATAGGCATAATGGAAAAATTGGAAATTAACTTTATTAATTTGCTTAAAGCATTTATGACAACACCCTATTTTTATGCAACAGTTTATTATATCTTCATATATATAGGGCTATTGCTTTTTAAGATTGAAGCGTATCATTTTCTGAGAGGGCTAATAATATCTTTCTCCTTGGTTTTACCAACAACTCTTAATTTTGAGGAGGTCAAATCACAAAGTAAGTTATCTATAAAGTTTATAAAAAAGAAACTTGTCTGCTATTTATCACCAATAGTGTGAA
>JAGGXT010000342.1 GCA_021162905.1 Candidatus Odinarchaeota archaeon
TATCCTATATCTAGAGGATGAGTGGGTGAGTTCTTAATGGATAAATATGCTCACCTGCTCGAAAAATACTCCTCAACTGGCATACAACATATTGACATAATAAGTGTAACCGAAAAAAATTACACACTTGCTCTAAGGGTTGAATCTATTGAAGAAGTATCAGATACTTTCTCATATGTTGTTATAAGAGTTTTTTCAAAAAATGGATGGGGGATAATTGTTACAAGTGATATGAAAAGTGAAGGTATAGAGAGCGCTCTCAATAGAGCTATAAAGTTATCAAAAAAGGCATTGCCAGCAAAGGCTTATAAAGGAATAATGCATTTAGCTGAATGCGAGATATCATCTGGTGTTTATAAACATAATGAAAAATTGCCGCCAGAAAAAGCAGATATTGGAAACATTATAGACACACTCTACAGTATTAAGGAGAATGCTCTAGATAGACTAAAGTCAAGGTTTGCATGGTCAGAGGAAATCCTTACTTATAAGAAGCAAAAAAGACATATTATCACTAGTGATGGTATTGATATCACTGAAGTTAAACCTACCACCGATTTTACGTTTTATGTAGTCACAAAAAGTTTTGGAAGGCGTCTTTTAACATCAAGCGGCATTATTGGCTTTACGTCAGGGCTTGAAATTATGAACTCAAAACAACTTGAGGAAATGGTTGGTACTGTTCTATTCAGAGCATATCAGCTAATCAATGCTGGAAGGATAAATCCTATAGTAAGTGGAAAACAAATAAATGCTGTATTAAACTATGAGGTCGCTGGAGCTTTAATTCACGAGGCGGTTGGACATACCCTTGAGGCAGATAGATTAATAGAAAAGGGTGGGTATGTACTATCCATTAAGGGTAATAAAATCGCAAATCAGGAATTAGAAATCATTGATGATCCTACAATCATAGGTGGATATGGCTCCTATTTCTTTGATGACGAAGGTGTAAGAGGGAGAAGAAAGATACTAATCCAAGACGGACGTGTTGTAGAACTATTACATACCCGTCTTTCTGCAGCCTATTTTAATGAACCTCCAAATGGGTCTGCTAGGGGACTAGTGCATCAACCAAGAGCTTTAATGAGCAACTTGTATATAGTCCCTCAAGATTGGAAATTCGATGAAATGCTGAGTGATATGCGTGAAGGTTTATATGTTGAGGGTCTTATGAGAGCTGAGTTAAGAAACGACCTAATTATAATAGAACCAGAAATAGCATACCTAGTTGAGAAAGGAGAAATAAAACGACCAATATATAACTTAAAACTTGCTGCTAGAGCAGAAAAGATTCTTATGAATATTGACGCTGTGGGTAAGCAATTTAATTTACGTCCCGGGTTAGAAAAGGGTCATCCTATTAGTGATGGTGGGTCATTTATTCGTGTTAGGGGCCTACATATTATATCCTAAATCTTGAATTTCTATTTCTAATTCTAATAGTGGCTTTATGAAGGGGTTCAGTGGATGTCCGCATTGGTGAGTGAACATCCACCCTGGGCCTCATCAGCCTCAGCTCCCTCTGGTTCATGGGGAGCAAGTCATTGGTCTTGACCCCGTTCAGGGTAACCCCACAAGCCCCACATCACATTGCCCTTTCGGTGCTTTATTGCCACCACATTCAGGTATTACCTCAATACTCACAAATATCACAAAATATTTAACTATTTCGGAGGGCATATGTTGATTTATAAATGGTTTATTAATAGCGATCGCTGAGTATATTTGTCATGTAGGTAGTTAGTTTGCGTTTTTGTGTTAATTTGGGAGGGTTAGTCCAGTTTGAGGTTACTGAGGTTATTATAAGTGGATTCGTGATATCTCGTACAAGCATGAGCATGAGAGCTGGTTGTCGCCAGTGGGATAGCAATATGACTTGTAACGGCGATTGTCTACTGGTTATTCTAATTTTTTATGTACATGATGCTTTCACATGTTTTTGATGTATGTGAGATACTTTTTATTGGGGTATCGAAATTTCATGAGGACCAGCAAATCTTGGTGCCTAGGGAGCGTATACGTTTCGAAAGCAATGCGGAGGTACTGATAGTAATCATAAACTTTATTTTACTTATGATAATAAAATACCATGAAATTACTATTTAATGGGTGCTAGTGTTGCAGATATTTGGATTTTTTTCTCTAATATTTCTAATCTTTTTCATGCTTCTTGTGTTAGTTTTAGCTCTCTCTGAGCAAAAGAAAGAACGATTTTTTAGTACAATAAAAGCCAATTTTTTGAATTCAGCCTTAAAAATTCAGTATGATAGAGGTTCTATTCTTAAACCCCCTAGCCTAACAATACTCTTTAAACCAGAAATGGAACTTGAGAGGGTCGATGTTTCATTATTTGTAGTAAGTAGTGGAAAATATAGTCGTTACTACGCGCGGGTTATAGGATTTAGTGAACCAGGTACAGACTTTTCTTTAGAAGTTAGATCCGAGGGCATTACTAGTTGGCTTTTAAAAAAGATATTCAATGCAGAAGATATCAGAATAGGAGATCCTCAAGTTGATGACCGTTTTGTTATATGTAGCAATAATCCCTCTATTGCCGTTACACTGTTTAAGGATCCGATTTTTAAAGAGTACATGTTACGGATTAGTAAATTAAGGATTTTTAAAGTAATAGGTGGAAAATCGGTGCAAATAATTGCAGAAACCGATTATAAATACTCAGATGTAATAAATGCTATAAATGCTATGGAACGTCTTTTAGCATTAATAGCACCAGAAATTCAAAAGAAACCAGTCACAGTGCCAAAATTTGAATTCAAACCAGAAGAAATAAAATTGCCAGAAAAGCAAATTCAAGTTCCATCAGCGCAACAAATACAAAAACCCGTAACTCAAGTAAGGGCTACTATGGAGAAATATAAAGAGGAATTTGAACGACTAAGAATGTATGTCTCAAAAATAGATTACATCCCCAACGAAAAAATTTTTAATCAAGTAATTTTGACACCATGGTTTGGTGATGTAGATCAAATAAAATACGATATTAATGACATTATACATGTTAGTGCTATAGAAAATAGACATATACGTGTTAAAGAGCCAATAAAGATACAAATTAAAAAAGTAAAGGAGTTAAAAGGGGAATACCCACCTCTATCAGAACTTCAGAAAGCAGTTAAAGTGGAATCCAATAAGGAAGAGATTGTTAAAGAAATAGCAAATAGATATGAGTTTCTAAGAATGATAATGAAAATTAGAGAATTACGAATGTTTACAGCCGAATATGCTGACTATCAGATTAAAATCTTCTTAAGCTGCGGGGCTTATGCAGAAA
>JAGGXT010000052.1 GCA_021162905.1 Candidatus Odinarchaeota archaeon
ATATAATACTATGTGCAACAGCTATCAGTTTCTATTACCGCAGATCATAAATAAATTATGGTTTTATTAAATGTTTCAGTAATATAAAAAATATCATGTACAGAATATAGTATTGGGCCAATATACTAAGGAATTATGAAAACGAAGACAAAAGAATAAACAATCCTGATAATAAAACAATCAGAGACAATAACGTTTTAAGAGGCTTTCGAGGTACTTTTGAATTTAATTTAAATCCTATAAAAGTTCCTGGTAAAGTCCCAAGAATTAGTAGGGATGCAAGTATAAAATTGATAGTACCTAGTGTTGAATGAACCAATGTGCTACTTGAAGTCAGTAAAAAGCTATAAAGCATAGTAGTTCCGACAATGTTATGAGGACTTAAATTTGTGAAAACCAAAAGGAAAAAAACCACTAATGTGCCGCTACCCACTGAAGTAAATTGAACAGTAAATCCAACTATAAATCCTATAATTAAAGTTTTAAGAGGAGTTACTTTTCTTTCTGCATGTTTTCTATAAAGATGATTCCCTAATATCGTTATCAGTGATACAACAATTAAAACTACTCCAAGAGCAATTGATACGAAAAAATTTATACTAATACCATTGCTTTTCAAAAAATGGAGTACAAGACCACCAAGAACTATTGCAGGTAGACTCCCAAGATACAATAACATCGCCAGTCGCATATCAATCTCATGCCTGGAATAAAATAGAGTAGACCCAAAGAGTTTAGTAATAGTAGAATATAGTAAGTCCGTGCCGACAGCAACTACAGAGTCCACTCCTAAAAAAATAAGAATAGGGGTCATAATGGCTCCACCGCCCATTCCAGTTAAGCCTATGAGTATGCCTACTACAAATCCAAGTACAATGTAAAGCAATGTAGCAATGAAAGCCATAGTATTCGTCACTTCCTCAAGAGATTTAATCTAAATAGCCGAGAGAACGAAGCCTCTCTTTTACTTGTTCCTCTTCCTCTTTGCTGAATACTTCCTCCTCTTCTTCCTCTTCGGAGAGAACCTCCCGAAGCACAAAGGTTACATATTCCTCAACGCTCTTAAATTCTGTATCTTTTATCTGCTCTTCAATTTTTTTGTACAAACTTTTGGGAATTGGAACATTTACTTTTTCTTCCTCACTCATTAAAAACACCTCCATATTATTTTGAAATGGAACTTATTTTTTTACCCAAGTAGCCTAATTCCTCTGCTTTAGAAAGAACCGCATCTACTTCTTCATTAACAGACATAATATGCGATTGAACTACAACTTCTGGATTATCAGGTTCCTCGTATACACCATCATAACCAGTTAATCCTTTTATTTCTCCTTTTATTGCTTTCGCATAAAGCCCTTTAGGATCTCTCTGTATTCTTACCTCTAAAGGGCATTTTAGATAGACTTCTATAAACCTACCAAGCTCCTTGCGGGCAAATTCTCTTACTGCTTTGTAAGGAGATATTAATGATACTATTGCTACAACACCATTTCTTGAGAGTAACTTAGCCATGTGAATTACTACTCGATTATGCATTTCTCTTGCCTCTTTACTGAATCCTAGATTTGGATACAATGTCTTTCTGATAACATCTCCATCTAATACTTCTACGCGATACCCCATATCCTTCAATCTTTTTTCCAAGGCATGTGCCAGTGTAGATTTACCAGCACCGCTAGGTCCAGTCAGCCAGATAACGAAACTCATATTATGCTTTTCCCCCTTAATCCTTCTTTTTGTATTCCAAATAGCTTCAAAATGGTGGGAGCAAAATCATAGATTGATAGTCTAACTTGTTTGGAGCCACTCATACCAGGAAGATATAGGGTAAATATTCCATCAACTGCATGAACAGCATCATCGGGTCCAGTATCATTTTCTAATAAGTATGGTGTGGGATATCCTAATGTTCCAGCAGAACGCCAATAGAGATTGTCAAAATAAACCATCATATCTGGCTTATCACCACGTGTTTCTGGGTAGATTCTCTCAGGATAGAAGACTTTTGTGTCCCATTTTTCCCCGTTAGGACCTCTGATTGACTTTATTCTTTCTGCAACTTCATCTCTAACTTTCTCATATTCAGATAGACTAATTACACCATTGGGTTCTCGTCCCTTCACATTAAGAAATACACGTGCATAATAACCGCCCCATCCCCATGCTATTGTGGAACTCCAGTCAACATCAAGTTCATCAAACTTCACCTGCTTTCCAGATTTTAGAATTTCGGGATTTCGTATTTTTAGCAATCCCTCTTCAATTAGCCACTGATTTATAACAAATGCACCCTTCATCCTCTTTATACCATGATCCGATACCATAACCACAGCAGTATCCTCATCGAGTAACTTTAGCGTTTTTCCAATTTCTTCGTCTAGAAGCTTATAGTAATCGGGAATAACATTCTTATACTTGCTATTCGGCTCATATAGATGATGCTCCTTGTCAAAATACTTCCAAAAAGCATGATGAATCCTATCAAGACCTATCTCTACGAATTCAAAATAATTCCAATCCTTCTCTTGAATAAGATATCTTATCACCTCAAATCGCCGTTTTGTCATCTCCCAAATCTGCTCTTTTACCTCGTCACGCGCCTCTCTCCTAAATGGAACATCAAATATGTACTCTCCAACTACATTTTCAACTTCCTTCTTAAGCTCAGCGGGATAAGTATATTGAGTCTGTGCGTTAGGAGTTATAAAACATGAAATCATCCAACCATTAATTTTCTTAGGAGGGTAGCTAGGTGGTACGCCTATAAGGATAGATTTATAGCCAGCCTCTCCTAAATAATCCCAGATTGCCTTTTCTTTAATCATTTTACTATGTGCGATCCATATCTCATTGTAAGTTCCACTTTTCCTATGCCGAAATCCATATAGACCTAGCTCACCAGGAGTTTTGCTGGTTGCCATTACTATCCAAGCAGGTATTGTGATAGCGGGAATGCAACTTTCCATTGGGCCATACATTGACTTTTCTATCAACTTCTTTATATTAGGTAGATCTTCTGAAAATTTCCCAAACAATAAATCTGGAGGGGCTGAATCAAGCCCTATAACAAACACTTTGTCGACTTTTGCTTCCATTATAACCACCATTCCATAGAACAAAACTATTCCACAAATGGATTCTTAAAACTAAGAATCACTTTTGCAACCTCTGGGCGCATCATCTCTTTCGGAGGCATCTTTCCCTCTAAAAGCATTTTTCTTATTTTTGTGCCACTGGGGCGAATTATATCATCACCAGAATGAGGGCATATATTCGAATTTACATACCCCATGCACTTCTTACAGTAATAGAACTCTTTAAAGAATATAGGCGTGATGCCCAAATCGGGAAATTCATTGAAGATTTCTTGAGCTTCATAAGGACCATAATAGTTACCAACACCCGCATGGTCACGCCCAACTATGAAATGCGTGCAACCAAAGTTTTTACGAACGATAGCATGAAATATAGCTTCTCTTGGTCCTGCATATCTCATCTCTGTTCTTAAAATTGCAAGTACTGCTTTATCTTTTAGATAGTAGTGAGCTATTAGCTCTTCATAAGCCTTAAGAATTACTTCATCCTTAAAATCGCCAGGCTTTTTCTTACCAATTACAGGATTTATGAAAAGGCCGTCAATGAATGTAAGAGCAGTTTTCTGAATATATTCGTGGCCCATATGAGGCGCATTTCTTGTTTGGAATCCAACAACAGTTCGCCACCCTTTAGCTCTGAAGAGAACACGCGTTTCAATAGGTCTTAAAGTATAACGCTCAAACGGATTTTCTATGCCTTCTATGAAATCTATTCTCCCTCCAACTAAGCGATCTTTCATTTGATATGTCTTCAAAACACCAGGATGATTCTTATCAGTTGTCTTGAATACTTTCTGAGCATGCACTTTTTTGTCAAATGTGTAAATATCCTCTATATTTAGCAGCGCTATCGCTTTTCCACTATAAGTAAGAACTACTGTATCCCCTGGCTTGATTTGCTTATTAGAAAGCTCTTCTGAGGATACATCAAGAACTATCGGAATCGTCCACGGTGTGTCATCCTCTAAACGCATACTTTTAAGTACGGCAAGATAATCATTTTGTGCCATAAATCCTTCAAGTGGGCTAAACACGCCATAGGCAATATTCTCAACATCAACAGCTAAATCCTTTGATACTTCTATCCTAGGAAACTCTTTAACCTGCTCCAATACACTTTCCTTAGAGCGCCTTTCTAAAACCCTATTCACTAACTTACCACCATGAGGCCTAGGCAGTCCCATCGTAATCACACACCCTTTATCATAAGTATCCCAACGCCTTCAAACGCCTCTTTATACGCTCCTCATCCTCTTTTGAAAATGCTTTATCTTTGAGCTCTTCTTCAATGCTCGCAAGAATCTCACGTAAAATGAAAGTAACATAATCAGAAACCGATGTGAAACCCGTCCCCTCTATCATCCTTTTTATCTTCTCATACAAAGGTACGGGAATTGATATCGTGGTAAATTTTCTTGCCTTTTCAGCTTTCTTTGACATAAGGATCACCATAAACTAATAACTTTTTACCATCACCATCTACCTTTTGTAACCATATTTTATAAACGCCCAAATCCTCTCAAATAAATAATACGCAGGTATTTTTACAATAAACTCAGTTATGCCAAACTTAAACGATAACCACAAATCACCAGATAAAAAATAAACTATCAGAGGTGACACTAAAAAACTCTGATACAGCCTATAGCTTATTGTCTTCGCTAAGCTCCTTGCCTGCGTTTCGTTCGACCTAACCATCAGACATCACTTTTCTGCTTCCCTTCTGAAAACAATTAAATGTGTTACTTTATAGTAATG
>JAGGXT010000125.1 GCA_021162905.1 Candidatus Odinarchaeota archaeon
GGTAAAATCTCTATTCAAAAGAAGTTTTAATTTTTGAACTATCGCGTATCCGTGTAGCGCCTCCTCTTGTAAAATCCTCAGTATAGCTATTTCCAGCAAATTTCGAAGTATCTGCTCTATTACTATATCAATGGTCACACTATCACCTAACTTATTATTTGATTCTGATCTTCTATATATTTTTTCACATTTTTCCTTTTAAACATTTTTATTTTTCAAAATATTTATATTTGAAATATTTGAAATTCTAAAATAAAAAGTCCCTAGTTAGGGTGATTACATGTCAAGCAATGTTACCACCGTCAGCTACCTCTTTGAAAGAATAATGAATAGTAAATTTATCAGAACTATTTTGACAAAGGGCCTTAGAAAGTGCGATAAAGATAAGCGGTTGACATTAGAAGTAGCTTTAGAGATGTATGCAGGCATAAGAAAAACGGCATGTGCAAAGTGTTCTCTTTACTATAAAGCTGTTTCTCTTATTCTTAATTTTGCTGAAAATTGGTTTGGTGTGAGTAGTGATAAACTAAAAGAGTTGCTTACCATACCTTACTACAGGAGAGCTTTAATTGCGGTGATAAAAGGTATAGCTTTGTTTGGTGTCAGAAAACCTTTTGTTCCAGGCGCACCATTTCAAATTGTTTGGAACGTTACGAAAGCTTGTAATCTTAGATGTAAGCATTGTTATGAAAGTGCTGGTTCACGGGCACCTGATGAGATCGGAACATTTGATGCACTTCGTGTGATCAAAAAGCTAGCAGATGCTGGAGTAGTTATACTTGCATTCTCTGGTGGGGAACCATCTATAAGACCTGATATTGAAACTTTAATAAGCTACGCAAAATCACTTGGTATTTACGTAGCCATGGCAACCAATGGTACAACACTTACTAAAGAAAGAGTAAAAAGGTTAAAACAAGCAGGCTTAGAATACGTTCAAATAAGCCTCGATGGAGCCACTGCTAAGACACATGATACATTTAGAGGGATTTCTGGTGCTTTCGAGAAAACGATTCGAGGAATAAAAAATGCTGTTGATGCTGGACTGTTTGTTGAAATAGCTACAACAGTTACTAAATTTAATTTACATGAAATTCCTGAAATAATAGAACTTGCAGATGAGTTAGGTGCTAACTGGTTTATGGCATATAATTTTGTCCCAATCGGACGTGGGCGTGAAATTATTGATTGGGATCTGTCTCCTGAAGAAAGGGAATACCTATTGAAAACACTCTTAAAACTAAGAAGTAAGTATAAAGTTGAATTGCTATCTACAGCGCCGCAATATGCTAGAGTGGCTCTACAAATGAATATTAAAGAAAATGACGCCACCCTAGTTCCAACACACTTTTACAATTCAAAACTCCCCGGCAAACTACAAAGACTAGCCGAATTCATAGGTGGCTGTGGAGCTGGCCGATTCTATGTATCAGTTGAACCAAATGGAGACATATATCCTTGCGTTTTCTTTCCACACGATCCAGAAGTTAAAATAGGTAACATCTTGAAAGATAATTTTGAGTTACTATGGCGTCACTCTCCATTGCTTTGGTCACTCAGAGATAAAGATAAGCTGTATAGTCCATGTGGTGACTGTAAATATAGATATGTATGCGGTGGCTGTAGAGCTAGAGCTTACAATTACTTCAGAAATATAAGAGCTCCCGATCCCGGCTGCATCTATGCTCATAAATATTGGGAAATGCTGAAGGAAGAGGCAACTCAAAAAACAATAGCTGTAGTTCATTAGCGATTCTGATAACATCTGGGAATGGTGATTTAAAAGACAGAAATCTAAGGTAGGAATAAAGTCAAAACCTATAAATGGAGCTATAAATGAGCGGCAGCTCATACTTAAGATCATAAAAATGAAGAAAAGAGATTAATATGTTTTCCCAATAAGTGCCCAGTGTTTTGCATTATAATTGCACGTGATACACGTCTCTGGTAATTTTTCATCAAAATTCTCTATGAAGCCCAATACCTCTGTCTCAAAATTTGTCTCTATAGAATCGGCACATTCCTCCCTACCACAAAATGGTATTATGACTGGCCCACTCTTCACATATTTTTTTAGATCATCAATATCTTTAGCAATTATTACCCTCTCTCTAAAGTATTCGTTGGCTCTTTTCCTTAGATTCTCTCTGAATTCTGAAAACACTTCCCTAATTTTTCTGAATAACGAAACCTCAGTCACTTTCTCTTTTATATTTAGATCTCTCCGAAATAGCGTTATCTCTTTCTTCTCCATGTCTCTTGGTCCTATCTCTATCCTTAACGGTACTCCTTTCATTTCCCAATAGTGAAACTTATAGCCAGGAGTTCTTTCCATGTTGTCATCAAAATATACCCGATATTCTTTTTCCAGCTCTTTCTTTATGTCAATGCACTTTTTCATTACAATCTCTCTTTGCTCATCACTATAAAATATGGGAACAATCACAATCTGGATTGGTGCATATTCTGGTGGAAGAACAAGTCCTCTATCATCACCATGAATCGCTATTAACGCACCAACAGCTCTTTCTGAGATTCCATAACATGTCTGATAAACATATTCCCACTTTCCCTTCTCGTCCACAAATTTGATGTTGAAGACCCTTGAAAACTTTTGACCTAAGTTTATGACCGAACCAAGCTCTAAGCACTTACCATCAGGTAACACAGTAATCAAATCATAATTGTATAACGCGCCAGGGAAAGTATCCCAACTGGGCGTCTTTATGACAAAATAAGGAATTGCTAAGTCATCATAGAATCTCGTATATACATTCAAAGCCTCTTTCACTTGCCTCTCTGCATCCTCCAAATTTCTATGAGCTGTATGTGCCTCATTAAAGAAAGCAACCTCCCTAAGCCTAAGAAGGGGCTTTGTCATCTTCGTCTCCAATCTGAAAACATTGACTGTCTGATATATCTTAATAGGCAACTGCCTATAGCTGTTAATCCTTTTTGCCCACAAGGGATATATTATTGTCTCAGATGTCGGTCTAACAACTAAAGGTTCATCAAGCCTTTCCTTTCGTAAGGTCTCGGTGATTAAATACGCTTCCCCTTGAAATCCCTCAAAAAAGTCTTTTTCTTTCATGAAGACTGAAAGTGGTACAAGACTCGGGTATCTCTCTTCTCTATGTCCCGTTTCCTCTAATAGCTCCTCTAAGTGCCTTATAACCCTCTTTATAAAATCCAAGCCGTACCAAGGATACATGTAAAGCCCTTTAGTAGGAAATCTGTCTTCAACAATGTCTGCTGCTCTCAGCACAACCTTAAACCAAAGCGAGAAATGTTTTTCTTTGCTTATGCCAAAAATTCGCTTACCAGAAAGAACCTCTCGAATTATTTTCTCCTCATCCTGGAAAAGCATCACCCATTTCGAACACCAAAAATATAACGTCGTCAGATACTTTTTAATTTTTCTCTCTTCAAATCGGCTAAATGTTTTTATTCTGTTTTTAAGATTCTTTCACCTTTTACTTAAAAAGTATCAAACATAAATCCCGGCCATTTTGGAAATGCCTTCTCCCAAAGTGAAAGTATCTCTCTAATGTTGGTGCTATTCACTTTTATTAGTCCATAGTTGTAGAGCATATGTGCAGTATAACTACCAAAAACTATACCCGACAAGTATCTTATATCCATTTTTAGATGATCTTCCCTCATCACATTGCTTTTTGATTCAAATGAAACGAACTCTCCATCTTCAACAACCAGCTCCCATGTTCCATTGTTCTGCGGTAATAGTTCATCTTTTACATTAAACACTAACTTTCCTGTCAATCCTTCGGGCCACTTAAGGTTGGAAAATAAACCTTCAAGTGAAACAACGCGTCCCATTAACCCATTATTTGAAGACATTTTGAAGTTATTATCACGGAGGAAAAGCCTAAGTGGTAAAGATTCTAATGAGGGTACTCTTATTAAAAGCTCAGTTGTTGTGTTTACCCACGAGTGAATATACCAGAATATTGCTTTAACTGCATTTGGTGTTTCTGCCAGCCATTCATTAATTACAACTCTTCCCTTCCAGTGTGGAAATTCCCATATGATGTACGTGCTCTTAAAAATAAGAAAGTATCCTATCACCTTACCATTTTCCTTAATCACAATTTTTCTCAATTGTCTTTTCAGACGTCTTTCCCAGTGCTTTTTTGAACGTACTAGAAGCGAATACTTTCTCCTTGCAACATTCTCATAGAACTCCATGACCTCTGGTAGATTTGAGTCCCTAAGAGGTTCAAGTTTCACACTCTCTGGCAGTTTAGGTGCATAAACCATCTTTGGATTCAGATATACTGTCAAGTCGGTGCTAACAGCTTCCCAGCCAAGTTTTTGATAGAACTCGGTTAAGAATGGGTATAGTATCGCTCCTCCTCTTTCCTCCTCGAAGTCGTTCTGCAGTAACCTCTGGATTGCTAGTTTTGCATACCCTTTCCTACGATATTCACTAAGTGTTGCAACGTCCGCAATACCTCCAACACGAATAGATGTTCCCCGTAAGAACATTTTAAAATCATAAGAGCGTGCATGCGACACAACGTTTTCATCATCGCAAACGACTATACCTCGATTATAGTCGTAATCTGTTTTCTTAACATAGTCATCCCAGCTCTTTTCTTCGATGCCAAAAGCCTCTTTATATAATTCTAATAACTGTTCTCCATCTTCAGATTTTGGGTTTCTTAAGGTTACCGATGTCATGTTTAATCCCTATTAAATCGCCTATATCAGAAATTATAATAAAGTTACTCATCTCAGATTCACAGAAAACAAAAAAATGTTAACTTTATCTACTTTCAATTTGTATATAATCCTTGTTATCATGTATATCTTAATTCACCAACATAGAAATATTGTATATAGGTACTTGTGGGTCTTGTATGATACTTAGTTTATTTTCTAATCTTTTGCGCAGTGGTTAGGTGCATTCTATTTCCTGTGCCACTAACCACTCATGAAATCGTAGCACCACTTTAAGAATCTCTTCAATACGATTGGAATATTGGAAAGTGTCCATACTTTCGGAATGAAAGTATATGATAGAAATTCGAGATGCAATCAGAGAAATGCATAAGAAAAATTAAGCGATCTGGATATTAAAGCGGATTAAGAATCTCATTACTATAAAAATAAATATTTATTTTAGGTTTAACTTGATATCTCGATGAGTTTCTTAAATCTTTCGAAGTCTGAAATATATGGCTCCTTATGTTGAAAAACAGAGCTGAAACGAAGAACTATGGGGTGAGGATGCACACCTTCGATCCTTCTATTCAGGTAAGATGATGCGATGTTAATAACACCAACCACATCACGGTGAGCCTCTAATTTGCAATCAAGGCAACGAAATAGTCTTCCTCTTCGCATTACATTCCTTGATCCGCAACGGATACATCTGCTTGATGTTCCAGATTCTTTCACCAATGTCACCTTTATACCAAAGTTTTCAGCTGTCGTCCTTAATCTATTCATAATATATCTGAAGCACCAAAAGTTGTGTATTAAAGCATTTACTTTTTTGCTGCTCCTCACACGTTCAGCTATGTGAGTAACATCACCAACTATTATTTCATCAACACCCTTCTTGTAGCAGAGTTTCACAAAGCGGTGAACAATAACATTAATTGATTCTCTGAACTGTAAACTCCTCTTAAGAAACATTCTCCTTAATCTCTTTGAGGTGAATAATCCATTTTTATACAGCTTGCTCTGTAACTCTGAAATTTTTTTGCTCCAATACCACCAGCTTGAGAGAATAGGCCTTCCGGAGAAAGCAATTGCCTGCCTTTCTCCTTCGATCCAGCCAGTGATTATATTAATTACGCCAAGATCGACAAAAGCCTTCCTCTGTTTTTTACTGGGAATAGGAATAGCGTCATCATTTACAAATATTGTTTGGTGACAGTACCACTTTTTCAGAATTTCATTGTACTTTATTATGAGCTGACCTTGCCAACCTTGCCAACGCAGTTCTCCACTTATCCTTATTTTTAAACCATTAAAAAGGTGCAAGTACCTTCCAACTATTCTGTAATCTCTACCTCTAACTATCGTCATCAATTTCTTTTTCCCTGTTTTAGGATTTATCCAGTATCCCGGTGGTGATATCCTACCAAAGAACTTTGGCAGTCTTCCTTCTTCCTTCATTCTCTTTAGGGTGAAGAAGGACTTCCATGTCTTATCATTCTTCTTTACGATCTGACGCGCAATCCTCTCATCAAGAAGTAGTTTATACTTCTCTAAAATTTCAGTACAATCCCAGTCAAAGCTATTTCTTTTTAGCATATTTCTCCTATAGTAGTTTAGGTCATTCCAAAGGCTTGCACATAGCTCACAAATACTAAAGAGCTCTCTTTCAATTTCCGGTGTAGGCCGCAGTCTAAAAATATTGGTTCTTAGTAACATCAAGGATCACACTAATTAATGGTCAGTCTATAAAGTATTTTTGCAATTTAAAGTACTACATAAGAACCTAGACTCATAGTTGCGTAATCTATCAGCATCCGAAAGATTTTTAAATCAACTTTTAAATCCCCTCTTCTTCTGGTGTCAGCCTTGCTGAGAGAAGCAATTCTTAGCGATGTCGACAATTCAAAAATAATAGAAGTCGCCATGCTCCTAGCAAAGGCTAACGCGTTTTATACAAATCAGAAGTCGGGAATCTATCACCTTTTAAAGGGTAGGAATATAGCGGATATATCAAGTACTGGTACTGGAAAGACTGTACTTGCAGCGGTGTCGCTGCTCCTAGGAATAAAGAAAAGGAGCATGAGTGTGTATTTAGCACCAACAAGTACTCTCAGAGATATGAATGCGGGAAGAATAGCAAAAGCAATAGATGAAGTTTATGGACCTAACAAACCGATGATGATGGTGCTTAATAAATACATTCCAACGTCTATTATTAGACGCAGAAAGCTAATTGTTTTTTCGACACCCGAGAAATTTCTGAGTGAATACGAAAAGCTAAGACTAACAAAGGAGTTTCACAAAAAGAGGTTTATAGGCTCTGTGGTTTTAGATGAGGCTCATATTTTGGGAGATCCCAACCGCGGAGGTCTTGTTGAAGTCCTGCTGAGAATGCTAAGAGCAGAGCAGAATCCACAAATTGTATTTCTATCTGCCACATTTCCAGGAATAGAGAAGAAGATAGAAACCACTGGGAAATCGTGGCTGGATGATTTTCAACTTATGCTTGTTGATAGATATATTAGGAAACGGATGATTTCTCGCACTTTACGATTATGGAGAGATGTAAATGAAAAACAAAATATGCTTAAAGAAGACTTAGTAAGATACCTTAAAAGCGGAGATAAATACGACAAGCGTTTGTCGCTGGTATTTGTTTCGAAGAGGGAAACAGCTGATAGATTGAGCGAGATTATTCATAAATCTATAGGTGTAAATACCGTTTCAATACATGCATATAAAGGGATTGTCGAGAATAGGGAAGCGCTCAACAAAGTTCTGGATTGGAAGAGAGGGGTTATCTTCTCAACAACAATTCTCGAACCTGGAATCGATATAGATGGAATACAGCAAATAATTTTCTATGATGCCGAGTCACCGATATATGAAGGCCTTCACTTCGTGCAAGGTGAGGGAAGAAGTAGGGCATACTCCGTAGAGGTATTGCTTTATGCAAAAGTTGGTAGCAATTTAACATGGAAAATGGTAGTGGACCCAGATTTGAGTGTCCAAGACTATATTTTGAGGGATATTACGTCTTGCCTGAGGAGAGACCATGTTCTACGAATTCTGATGAATTATGTTGCTATCGGGTTTAAAACGAAACGGGATATAATTAAATTCTTCAAAGAGAAATTGGGAATTAAGAAAATCCTGGATCGAAACTACTATGGAGAGATAATTTCGGTCGACGTAGATGATATTATTGAAGAGCTTATTGAGGATAATCCGTATATTTTCTCGAATGATGGATGGATAAGACTGACAGAGTTTGGTAGACGATTGCTATTAGCGCAAATAAATCCAATTCACAATAACCTGTTCAAGCATGAGTATTGGAATGAGCTGGATTTAACTTCAAAAATTGTAGAGCTCTATAAATTAAATGAGAATTACCCCGTATATAACCTTAATTTGCTTTTAAATCTCTTAATTAAGACGAACTTGAATTTTGAATCTGCAGCCGAGAAAATAGGACTGCCAAAAGGGCTTATAGAGGGAGAACGAAAGAAAATTGCTTGGCTTGCAACAGCTCTAAAACAAATTACGGATGACGAAAATGAACTTAAGAAGATAGAGAACTTGCTTAAGAAGGTGAGAACTTATCCTCCACCAAAACGATATGCCCGCCACTATAGACATTGTAATACCCGAAAGAACGATATTGATGCTATAAAAAATGAAATACTAAAGCTGCTAAAAGAGAATAAAGATGGATTGTCAGTCTCTCGAATTACTGAGTTATTGGGCAACAAGTATGACTGGAAAACTGTTTATAATGTCCTGTATCATACCCTTTTGAAAAAGAACATAGTTAAAAGCGTCCGTATTGTCGATAGGATACGTGGCACCCAAAATGTACTATTTTTCCTCTCCGAATCTGAAATTCCCGAATATGTATTACGAAAATGTAACGAATGTCTATTCTTTACGAGGGTCGTACATAAAGGTATTAAACATAACATCTGCATGTTTCACAGAGTTAAGATATCCGAGAAAGGAACCGCTTGTAAGGAATTTCATGAAAAGGTTAAGAGATATGAATTTACAATAGATTCTTTTGAATTTGGTAGCCAATGTCATATTTGTGGCTCAAAATTGAATGGTGAGGCGTTATGTCGAAACTGCGGGACGCTATATATTTTGAAGAGAAATGGAAAGTTCAGAGTGATTCCTGGAGATTTAGATGTGAAGAGGAAAATCCTTAGCCAGAAAGGAAAGAAAGTAAACAGCTTAGCAATTGAGTATCCTATCAAGATTCGTAGATGCTTTACCATACATTTAAGTGATGGCGATAATCTAAATTTCAAAAATGGTAAGCTCTATCTGAAAATCAAAGGCATGAAGAAATCAATCGCGTATGCTCCCGAACTGTTAAGGGCTGTAGTTCTTGAAAATCCAACTGTGAGAATCAATAAGAAGATACTTGTACTACTCCATAGCTTGAGAGTGCCAATATACTACTCAAGAAAATTGTTCTTTTCGGACGAGGCACTAAAAATAAGAAATATCCTAAGGAACCTTGACTTAACGCATGAGAATGTAAAACTCGCCTTTACCTCCAAGGTAATAATAGAGCTTTTTTCGGCAATTTATCTTATGCGCTTAATCAGTAATATGTTTGAGGTGTGTGAGCGCTACAAAATATACGAAGAGGCCATAACCAGTTGGATTCTCAGATTGGCATTACAATATATAAATGGTGACATTAACGAGCGGATTGCAAGGTCTTATGAAGGCTTGGGGAAAAGAGCTATGTGGTATTATGTAGCAAAAGTGGTTGGCCCGGATGCTGGTGCTAGAGTTATTAGCAGATTCATAAGTTCAAAATTCAGGTATTTTACAAGGTCTCCATTTCATGCCACGTTAAATTATTTCTACCGGCTTTTGACAACTAAAATGCGAGAATCTTTTGCAGAAAACAATATGTTTTACTATAATGCAGGACCGGGGCTTTTGCATAGACACAGCACCATCTATAGCACTAAGAGTGACGGTCTACTTTTCGATACTGTTGATATGTTCAGGCCTATTTTTATCCTCGAAACCGTTAAACTCTGGTTGAATAAAGAGCTATGCAATGATGATTTCCTAAGATTTCGAATTCCAGCATTAGGCTATATTTATGCGCCATCCGATAATACCTCAGAGTTTATTTATTCCCGCTTCAAATCAATCTTAAACCGAAAATACAATACGTATTTTGGTGTATTGAGACTCGGTGATGCATTAAAACAATACACGGCTAAGATAAAGGACTGGATACTTAACTACAAAAACGCAAGTTTCCCACTGTTTCTGTTATCAACAAATTATCGAGACATGGTTCGAGTAAATAATAGGCCAATGCTCTTGCTGAGCCGAATAATAAGAGGGAATTCTCTCTATAATGTCGTTTATGACGTTTTGATGAAGCATATCACAACATAACTTCTATTAGCTACAAAGAAAATTTCAATAGTTATATAGATCCGATGGTTAGGTGCACTATTTTCTATGTGCCACTAACCATTTCTTTATTTCACACCCAACCCGTACCTTTCTCTCAAAAGCATTTCTAATTTCTTAAAGGCAAATTCTGCCTTTTTAAGAATTGCTCTGGTCCTTTCCTCAGTAAAAAATTCTTTTGGGGAGATGATCTTATTCCTTATTCTGAATGGATATTGCGACTTAGTTACGTAGCTTTCAAGTTCTGAAACTATTTGAATGATTTTTCTAGGCTCCTCCACCTTATCTCCTATTTCCAATGCTAACCAGCCGCTAACTTCGTGACCAGAAACGGTTTGTCCAGCTAAAGCTAAAATGGCCTTAGCAATTTTCTCAACAGTCTGTTGAGTAAAGAAAACCGCTTCTGAGAAAAATTTCTCTCTCAATAATGTTTTAGCAGCATTAAAATTGCTTACCGCTGTCTCATAATACTCTCTTGCAAGACTTTTAAATCCTCTTTCGTCCATATCATAGCTCCTCTCTTCATCTTAATTTCATCTTTTTGGCTGAGAATCTTATTTTGAAGAATTGTCATATGTTTTTCAAACCAGCGTTCCCTATCAAAAAGTATATCATGGGCCCAGAAAATAGCGAGGATTATGGGATCCATCGCTTGGATGCTCTTTTCCACATCATCAGTAGAAAGTATTATTGGTGATATTGAACGGCCGTACGTAAATGCAAAGTCCACTGAGAAATCTCTAACAATATCTTCAGTATCGGAATTCCTTTCCTTTACAATCAAGAGTAAGTCAATATCGCTATCCACAGAAGGAACAAGCATGGCATATGAGCCGAAAATAACAATAGAAATTAAATTAGATCCTAATGCGTCCATTAGCTTCTTTTTTATGTAATTGCAAGCATCCCTATAGTTCAAAAGTATCTTAGAAATATTTTTCATTGAAATCACTATTCATTATTGATTTAATTTGGAGGAGATATGTTACTATATAATAGTTACATATGGTTAAAAGTTTTACATGATATACGACCATTTGTCACGCATTTCATTCTCAACCATGTATTATCGTGAGCTGGATTATTTTATGATGAATGGTTAGTGGCACATCAAAATTTGTGCACCTAACCAAGAGCAAAAACTATTAATATACTTTTTCGGAATGAAAGTATATGATAGAAATCCGAAAATTTATAGACAGAAGAAATGAGCTGGAAAAGCTTGAAAGTCTCTATAGGCGTAATCTATTTACCCTTGTGCTAATTACTGGACGGAGGAGAATAGGAAAAAGCAGACTGATTTTGGAATTTATGAAAAACAAAAATGGGATAAGAATACAGTTCGAAAAAAGAAAAGCTGCAATGAACCTAAATAAGATGAATAGAGCAATTGCAAAATTCTTTGGGATTCCTGTACCGAACTTCAAATCATTTAGTGACGCTTTTGAGTTCATAGTAAAGCAAATTGGTAATACACGGTTGGTTATAGCACTGGATGAATTTTCATATCTGATAAAGGAGACAGATGTTTTAGCGGAATTCCAAACAATAGTTGACGAAATACTGAAAGAAACAAACGTATTTTTGATCTTATCTGGCTCCGCAGTTAGTATGCTGAAAAGAAGTTTTTATGAATATACAAGCCCTCTATACGGTCGATGCCATGCAACATTATTTCTGCAACCACTAAAATTTAAGCACCTCATGGAGTGGTTTCCAAAGGCCTCCATAGAAAGTTTAGTTAAAATTTATGCTGTGACTGGTGGAGTTCCCAGATATTTAGAGTTCTTTTCAGGAAAGAATGTGGAGAGGGAGATAATCAACAACTTTTTCGATCCGAGTAGCTTCCTATTCAGAGAAGCTAAAGAGGTTTTTGAGGAGGAATTTGATGAGCCAGAAACATATTATGCAATAACTGAAGCAATATCCCACGGTTACACACGGGTATCCGAAATTGCAAACTACTGTTTCATGGAAGCAAAGAATGTGTCAAAGTACTTAAAAGTTCTTGGAGACTTGGAAATTGTTCAGCGGGAGTTTCCCATATTCTCAAAGAAAAGAAAAGGCGGAATATACCGAATTAGAGATAACTACTTCAACTTCTGGTTCCGTTTCGTTTCAAAATACTTCGAGGACATCGAGACTGGCTTCAATGATGAGGCGATTTCAGATTTCGAGAAAAACTTTAACACGTATCTCGGATACATATTTGAGCAAATAGTAAAAGAGTTTTTCATAGAGTTAAGTCGTAGGAATGAGTTGCCAATAAAAATTAAGAAGATTGGTCGATGGTGGCACAAAAATGAGGAAATAGACCTCATAGCATCAGACGATGAAACGTTAATCCTAACAGAGGTAAAGTGGAAAGAGCTTACCAGTTCAGAGACTGAGAGAATCATTAAAGATCTTAAGAGAAAGAGCAAATACTTTGAAAACAAGAGAATAATATACAGTCTCGTGGCTAAATGCATCGAGAAGAAAGAAGAAATCAGCAAAAATTACTTGCTTTTCGATTTAAATGACTTTGGAAAAATTGGTGAGGTATGACGTATTAAAAGAACTGTTTAGCTAGCGAAAAGAAAGATATTTTAGTTTTCAGAGAAATAAAATTAGTAAGTTTAGATCTTGTGTGATGCAGATATGAAAACGAAGGACGAGATTATAAGAATTCTCAAGCGGGAGCGTTCCAAGCTAAGAGAAAAATTCTTTGTGAAAACGATAGGTCTATTTGGCTCGTATGCTCGTGGTGAGCAAACAGAAAAAAGTGATATTGACTTATTGGTTGAATTTGAGAAACCGGTAGATTTCTTTACGCTTTTTGAGCTTGAAGAACATCTCTCAAAATTGTTAGGTGTAAAAGTAGAAATAGTTACGCCAAGTGCAATAAAAGAGGAAATAAAGCCATATATAATGCGGGATGTTATATATATCTAAAAGAAGTCAGAAACTTTCTTAAGGATTATTTAAATCCATTATTATTTTTATTTCTGAAGTTGGTTCCTTTTATTCATACTATCA